>NZ_JAEEGC010000009.1 GCF_019207025.1 Clostridium thailandense
TCTTTCCTTGCCTGTTGACATGTATTATTATATCAGCCATATATATATATGTCAACATTTCTTCTTAAATTTTTTTCTATTATTTTATTACTTCTCTTCCTCCCATATATGACCTTAAAGCTTCCGGTATTACTATACTTCCATCCTGCCGCTGATAATTTTCAAGAATTGCGGATAAAGCTCTTCCAACAGCAACTCCTGATCCATTTAATGTATGAACATATTTAGGTTTATCTTTTTCAGTTTCTTTATACTTTATATTAGCACGTCTTGCTTGGAAATCCTCAAAATTACTACAACTTGATATTTCCACATACCTATTGTAACTTGGCATCCAAACTTCTATATCATATTTTAACGCTGCTGTAAAACCTAAATCTCCCTTACATATTCTAACTACTCTATAAGGGATTTTTAATCCTTGAAGCACCTCCTCAGCATCACGCGTTAATTTTTCAAGTTCTTCATAAGACTGGTCTTGTTTTGTAAACTTAACAAGTTCTACTTTATTAAATTGATGTTGTCTTATAAGTCCTCTCGTATCTTTTCCTGATGAACCTACTTCAGCTCTAAAGCACCCACTATATGCTACATGTTTTATTGGCAAGTCCTCTCCCCTTAAAATTTCGTCCCTATAAAAGTTAGTTACAGGTACTTCTGCCGTTGGTATTAAAAAGAAATCATTATTTGAAACTCTAAATGCATCTTCTTCAAACTTTGGAAGTTGCCCTGTTCCAACCATACTAGTTCTATTGACCATATATGGTGGTAGTAACTCCTCATATCCATGTTTTTCAGTATGAAAGTCTAAAAAATATGATATTAGTGATCTTTCTAATCTAGCTCCTAATCCTCTATAGAAAGTAAATCTTGAGCCAGCAACTTTCCCTGCTCTTTCAAATTCTAATATATTAAGGTCTGTTCCTAAATCCCAATGAGCCTTAGGTTTAAAGTTAAATTTTATAGGCTCTAACCATCTTCTAATTTCTATGTTATCTGCATCTGTTTCTCCATCTGGAACTTGAGCGTTTGGTATATTAGGTATTCTAAGCATTATGTATTTTATTTTATCATCTATCTCAGCTAAACTTACATCAAAACATCTTATTTTATCTGAAAGTCCCTTTATCTCTACTACAAGCTTATCTGTATTTTGCCCTACTTTTTTTAACTTTGATACCTCAATTGAATCTTCATTTTTCCTATTTTTTAAAATTTCTACCTCACCAAGAATTTTTCTTCTTTTTTCATCTAATGCTATAACGTCATCTATGACGGATATATCAAATTTTTCTCCTCTATTTCTTAAGGCAATTTTTATTTCTTCTTTATTGTTTCTAATTCTTTTTAAATCTAACATCAAATTCCCCCCTTATATTTTCATAAATAAAAAAGCCTATCGCCCTATATAAGGAACGAAAGACTCCAAGTCAACTTTAACTTTAAACTTATTTCCAATAGCATAAAGTAGATTCTTATTAAGTATCTTTATATATATTTTTAGTACATACTATATCTACACCAGTATTTAAAATGTTTTTACAAACAATATCTCCAATTTTTATTGGTGCCCCTACATAAAGCCTACTTAAAGCCTTTGAACATTCTATCCATAGACTTTTATCTATAGGTTTTGTGCTCTTTACAGGACAAATTACTAATTTTGATCCCTTTATTCTTACCAGCGTAGTTAATATATCTTTGTTACTACTAAGTTCCAAATTTGCATAATTTATTCCTTCACTACACAAATTTCCATAAACCTCTATTTCTTTATCATTCTTATCTATAGCTAATATGCAGTTCTCACCACACTTATTGCAAATTATTTCTTTAATCAACTTAGAATTCCCCCGATTAGTTACATTTCATTAAACTCTTTTATTCTACTTATAACTATTTTAGAATTTTTTGAGTCTTTAACTATATCAATAAACTTTTTATCCGTTTCTCTAGATAGAATAGACACAACTTTATTTAAACATTGAGCTCCTTTACAACTTCCAAATGCAGCTCCTGTTCTTCTCTTTATGCCCTCTAATGTACGTGCTCCTAATGGTCTTCTTATTGCATCAACTATTTCTCCTTCAGTAACCTTTTGGCATACACATATTATTTTACCATACTTTTTATCTTGTTTAATAATGTTTTTTCTTTCTTCATTTGATAAATCTCTAAATCTATAAACTTCTCTTCTTTTATCTACAAAATCTTTTTTTAATACACAATTCAAGTTATTTACTATAGTCTCACACACAATTTTTGCAATAGCTGGAGTGATTGTGACTTGGCTATAATGTTTGCCAACAACTTTAATATATCCCTTATCAATTAAGCTATCATCTATTATTAATTTATCATTATAAAATGGTAACTCATAGAACATGTTTATATACTCCTCATTTATATTTCCTAAAAATGAGGATATTTTTTTTAGACTGTCACTATAGCTAATATTTTTATTTGTTTTTAATGATATTATTGTACCACCTTGTACAGTTGGAAATACATAAATTTCATCATCTTCTTTACTTAGAGAAGTAATTATATTCTTAAAATCACCATTTAAATCTTTTTCTAATAAAAAATATTTTGAATAACTTCTATCTCTCTTCTCTTTATTTTCATTACCTATTCCATAGTACTTCCCTGGAGTGGTGTTTAAAACCATATTGCAAGTAAATTTGTTTTTATTTGTGACCACTCTAAATCCCTTAGATATTTTTTGTATATCTATTACTTCTTCTTCTAATTTAAATTTAACTCCATTATCAAATGCAATTTCTCCATAGGAAATTGCTAAATCATACGGACATATTATCCCCGTATTTTCTGAATAGATAGCCTTTATGACATTAGCGCTTAAATTTGGTTCTAACTCATAAACTTCTTCACTATTTAATATTCTTATATTCTTTATTCCTCTGTCTAGGGTTCTATTATACATATAATCTAGTTTTTCTTCTCCCTTTTTATCTTCTGCAATAATTAAAGAGCTTCGTTTTTTTAACGTTATATTAAACTTTGAAGCTATGTCCTTCATAAGTTCATTTCCCATCAATTGAAGTTTAGACATTAGTCTATCTTCACATTGAATTCCATCATAAACTACAGAAGAGTTTATAAATGCTACATCATCTGCTATATCATAGTCTTTTTCAATAAGTGCTATATTTAAACTATATTTTGAAAGCTCATAGGCAGCTGCACAACCTATAATACCTCCCCCTAATATTAATACATCATAGTCCATAAATTAACCTTCCTTTCAAATTTCTGCAGTAATCTAATAATGTATAGCTACTGTTGAACCTTCAGGAATATTTTTATATATCCACTCGGCATCTTGTATAGATATTCTTATACATCCATGTGATGCAGGAAAACCTATTTTTTTCTTTTCATCTTCTATTATATTACCTTTTTCATCGACTGGTATAGAATGTATTAAATAATTTGAAAAAAATTTAATATAGTATCTAGCACCTTCCTTATATTTATTACTATAAAAATATTCTCCCTTACACTGAATACTAAATATGCCTAGTGGAGTTTCAGTATCTTGATCTCCTATTAACCCAGTAGAACATGATATTTTTTTTATTTTCTTATCATTTTTTATTACATCGATACTCTGACTATTTAAACTTACGTCTAAAGTATACTGTGTTTTTTTATATATTGTACCCTTTAAGTTATCCTTGCTTTTTTTAATCCATCCTTTTTTTCCTTCTCTATTTTCCTCACAATATAAATATCCATTTTCTTCTTTATAAGCTACTACTACATCATCTTTAGTCAGTGAAAAGATCACTTTATCTTTGCCAGAGCAATCTTCATATACATTTATCTTGTTAGCATTTATATAGTAAGTCTTTTTAAAACAGGTATTTGATGAAAATACAGTTATGTCATCTTGTATATTTCTTTTATCCACTTTTTCTGAAGTATTATTTTTATCCGCCTTTTCGGTCTCATACATATTTGCTTTATTAACTGTCTGTTGTGTGTTTTCATCAAGTTGTACCATAAATGCTGGAGCAAATATAAAAATACAAGTAAGTATAAAGCTATAAATTATTGTCTTTCTCACACTTAATTCCTCCAATATAAGCCTATATCGGTATTATTGTCAATTAAGTGTACTTTAAACCTAATTTATTTATATTTTAAAAAAAGAAAAATGGGGCATGCCCCATTCTTCACTTACTTATTTATTAAGTTCATTAATTGTTTCTCCAAGTGATTTAATATATTCGCCATATTTAGACCAATCACCATTCTTTTGAGCGTCTAAAGCACTATCGTATAATTCTTTAGCCTTCTTTATTTTACTTAAACTCTGTATATCGTTAGAAGACTGTGTTGTTGTATTCCCAGTTCCTTTATTGCTATCCTGGTAATTAAATAGCTGTTGAAGAGCATTATCAATATTTTCTGCTAAAATGATTTTATTTCCATAAGAAACTATAACTCTCTTCATCTCCGGAATGCTATTTTTTCCGCTAGCTCTTAAATACATAGGCTCTATATATAGGAGTGAATTGTTTATAGGTACTATTATTGTATCACCAAACTGTACCTGCGATCCAGCCTTATCCCATAGTGATAACTCTTTTGATATGGATGTATCTTGGTGCAGCATTTGTTTGAATAAATATGGGCTATAAATAGTTTTCTGAGGAGGGAACTTATATATTATCATTTTTCCATAATTATCCTTATCCATTCTAGCTCCAAATAAAGCAACCATATTATCTTTATTTCTCATGTTAAAATATTGAAGAAGAATCATTTCTTCATTTTTTTCTCCTGGAAGCCTCATAACCACATATGGCGCTTCCATACTATCTTTCTCTCCGTCTACTTGTTTTTGATTTTTCGAAACCTCCCATAGGTCTTCCCCATTATAAAATATACCTGGATCCGTCATATGATATTTACCAAGTACATTACACTGAATATTAAATAAATCTTCAGGATATTTAAAATGCTGTTTTAAATCCTCTGATAACGTTGAGCTATCTTTAAATAACCCGGGAAATATTTTAGAGTAACTTATTGCAATAGGATCATTTTTATCAACCAAATAAAAATTTACACTTCCATCTGACGCATCTATTACAACTTTAACAGAGTTTCTTATATAGTTAACATTGTTATAAGGTTGAGAGAATGGATATCTATCTGAAGTAGTATATGCATCTAATATCCAATATAACTTTCCATTGCTTAAAACTATATAAGGATCTGAATCATAAGTTAAAAATGGTGCTATTTTTTTTGTCCTTTCCACTATACTTCTATTTATAAGTATCTTACTTTCACTTGATATATCTCTAGACATAAGAAAATTCAAATCTCTTTTATTTATTGAAAATAATATCTTATTTATAAAATTCATCTTTATTCCAGCAGAACCATTATATTTGTTTGTCTCATTTGAATCTCCACCTTTTGGATAATCAAATTCACTTAGCTTAGTATTAACTATAGCATACTCATCTGTCTTTTCTCCAAAATATATTCTAGGATTTTCAATCTTCATATCTGTTTTATTATCTGGTGGTATATCTTTTATTACAAAATTAGGTTGTCCTTCTGCTGTAACTGAGTTAACCTTATTCATAACGATTCCATATCCATGTGTATATACTAAATGTCTGTTTTGCCATGTACTAGGTGATATAGCATTGGTATTAACTTCTCTTGGAGCTATAAATACCTGACTAAACTTGCCATTTATATTATACCTATCTACATCTATGCCATTAAATTCATAATAATATCTAATAATTTCAACTTGATTATAAAACTCAAGTGCCTGTTTAAAAGAATTTATCCTTATGTTACTTATGGTGTCCTCATTATTTTTTATATCTTCAGCGGTTAATGTATCTTTTACTTCAAAAGGCTTTAAATCTACTTTATCTATATTAAAAGCCTTTCTTGTATAATCTATATTATACTTTATATAAGGCTGTTCTAATGTCTTTTCATTTGATTTAACGATAAAGTTTTGAATTCCACCTGCTACTATTTGTTCTGCAAAAACTAGTACTATTATAGTACCTATTGATATGATAATCGGCTTAGGTTTAGATTTAATTATGCTATAAAACATAATCGCAGATGCTATAAGAGACACTACAATAATAATTTTATAAAATAATAAACTTACATGAGCATCTGTATAACTAGCTCCAAAGGCTACCCCCCTTGAGCTGTATACTAGGCCTAAAGACTTTAATATGTATCCTATTGATACAAATATCATCAATAATGAAGATACAATAGCTAACTGTCTCCCTGCAAATTTTGTAATCCCACTATTTAAAACAGTTACCTTTGAGAAGCTTCTTTTTAGATTTCTTCCTGAATATATTCTATCCTTTGCAGTTAACACAAAATAAGTTACTATTGTAATTAATATTAAAAAAATTAGTAAAGACACAATAGCATTATACAATGATTGTATTAAAGGAAGTTTAAATATATAAAATGATATATCTAAATTAAATATAGGATCCCTAGAATTGAAACTAACTGAATTAGTAAATTGAAGTATTCTATACCAATAAGACATAGAAAAGGTATATGCTATAAAAAAAGAAATTATAAAATTAAATATAGTAAAAAGCTTTTTTTCAATTCTACTTCTATTACTGTTTACCTCAACTACTTTCTTATACTTAATGATATTTAATCGTAGCCCCTTATAATAAAGCCATATTCCAATAAAACTTATAATAAAAATAGGAATCATTAATTTGGCTACAGCCACCAACTTAGTAAAATAAACTGATATATATCCTACTTCTTTATACCATTCTAAATTTATTACTAGATCAACTATTCTATCTAAGAAGACCAAACATAAAATTGCAATTAGTACACTGGTACCTATAGCCATTCTTTTTTTCATTGTAATCACCTCTTATTCATTTTTAGTATTTTACCTAGCATAGAATATTGGGTTTCTATTGCTCCACATGGGCATAATTCTTGACAACAGAAGCATCTTATGCATTCTTTCATGTTCCATGTCGGTTGCATTTTTCCTTTGTTATTAATCATTTTTATAACCTTAGGCTTTTCTGGACAAACTTCCTGACACCTTTTACAACTTACACATTTTTCAGATATAAGTATTGGATCAGGAGCTATTAAATCTCTTAAAAAATTAGTTACTCCAGGACTTATAAAATAAAAGTTTCCTCCTGTTCTACAAAGTTCAAAGTCTTTTACTTTCATACTTTCAATACTTTCCCCTAATATTTGTATATCTTTTGGAAGAACTTTTCCCCATTTATAATCATTCGCTTCTTTTAAAGCCGGTATATCCAAAGGATTATCATAGCCAATAAGTCTAACTGCTGTAGAATCTACTGCTGTCAAACTTTTTCCCATAATTAAAGTATCCATCTTTTTAGGTTTTCCACTTCTAGGACCATTTCCCTCCATGGCTACAATTCCATCTAATATAGCAAAACTTGTTTTAACTAATGAATTAAGATCTAAAAGCATTTTACAAAAATTGTTTGCCTCCGGCATTCTAGTGTGCCAAGTTGCTTTAAGTGTACCCGGAATACATCCAAACTGATTCTTTATTGCTCCAGTAAAATAAGCCATAGCATGAGTTTTAAGCTTCGGTAATGTTATAAGAACATCTGCTTCATAAGGTGCCCTTGCCACTGTCCATGACTTACATAATATAGAATCCTCAAACTTCACATGTATAGAATCTTTAAAATCCTCAAACTTTACATTATATTTATTAGCTACATCCAAAAGGCCACATTTTTCAGCTGCTTTTTTAGAATCTCCAAACCCTGGTGAATCTCCAAAGGCTATATTATTTGAATAATCTTTTAAAACTCTAATTACAGCTTCAAAAACATTAAAATTTGTAACTACGGGAGATCCAGCTTCTTCTATTGACAACATATTAGGTTTTAGCAATACTTTACTATTATATGGTATTAGATCCTTTAAAAACTTATCTCCACCCAATAATTCAAAACCTTCTCTTAATTTTTTTTCTATAAGTTTAATATCGTATTCTTCACATCTTAATAGAGCAACTTTTTCCATAAGCATTCTCCATTTCTAGTTATTATAAATTTCTAATCAGATATTAAATAATCTTTACACTTCAATTCATTTATTATATTCTTTAATATATCTTCATTTTCTGCAGCAATTGTATGTAGGTGTACCCCTCCAGTTAAAATTAGAAGAGGTTCTGCCTTATATTCCTGAATCTTTTTCATAAAGTTTTCAATATCGTAAAGTGTTTTAACCATGATCATACCACTTATTTCTCCATACAATGGATGCTCAACTATAACATCTTCTACAATTCCACCAAACTTTACTATTATTTTAAGTTCTTCATCAATACCTGAAGTCCCATGAGAAACGGCGATAACCTTTTTTACCATTATCTTTTCTTCCTTAGGAATTAAATATCCTTCTGGAGTTGCTATTATTTTTTTACCTTCCGCTCTTAATATAGCAATGTCTTTTACTATTACTTGTCTTGTTACCCCTAATTCTTCTGCTAATATATGGCCCTTTTGTGGTTTTCCACTTTTCCTTAGTAGGTCTTCTATATATTTTCTTCTCTCCTTTGAATTCATCTTTACCTCCGGTAAAATATATACATAAATTATTTTTCTGAATATAATAGTAATTTATTTACATCTATATACTACCATTATATTCAATAAAATAAAATAGTATTTATTTATATGTACCGCTACTAATTTCTATCATCACACTCTCTTAATATTTCTAAGGCCCTATTTCCACTTATTTTAAAATTATGATGATTCTCAATTAAATATAATAGTTCCTTTTCATATCCGTACTTTTTCAGAATATCTGACCCTATTTTACCATGATTATAATAAACGTTCACTTTTTTTATTTGACTCAGCTTTCTTACACTTCCTTTAGTCATATTATCCGCCATAACTAATATTGATTTATCTATTAAGTTTAGCTTTTTAAAAGTTTTGCCTATATCATGTAATAAAGCTGCTTTTATTAAAAGTTTTGAATTTATATTTTCTTCTTCACATGTCTTTTTTACATCATATGCAACTTTGACAGAATGCTTTTGTTCAGATTTAGACAGCTCATAAAATAGCTTCAGTTCGTCAGTATTTAAATATTGATTTATAAATTTCTCATCCTCTACTTCCATTTTAGAGCTTATAGACCAATAAAATTGTTTTACTCTATAAAAATTCATTAGTATGATCCCCTCATTTTATAAATTATATATATTTTACATAAAAAAAATGTCTGTAACAATTGTTACAGACATTTTTATGGTGGAGATAAAGG
>NZ_JAEEGC010000090.1 GCF_019207025.1 Clostridium thailandense
TTTTAAAGTAAATATCTTGATTTATAGGAGGGTTTAACCAAAATAAATGCTCCGCATATTACAATATGTGTATTATTAGGTAAAAAAATCTATAGATTTTTTTACCTAAGCAATTTTTGCTAATCTTTTTTCACACCCTCCTATAGGTGCAACAGCCCCTTTTTTCCTCTCTAGAACTTATTTTTAATTTATATAGCAGTTTTTTCTAAAACAGAAGCTACTTTATCAAAATGAGATGCAGCAGGAGGAGTAGTAACTTTTATCTTAAGCCAGTTACTGACAATTCTTGTACCACGTATAATTGTATTGAACTCTTCGCAAGCTTCTTTAATAACAGGGACGGATTCACCAGTTCTTGCAGACTCGTCCGCTAAAGCTAGTACCTCAATTACTTTACCATCACATGGAACAATATCACCAACTTCAACAAAAATTATATTTCCTTAAAATAAGTACATATCAAACCACAAAATATAGATTTACCAGTGATAGAATAATTATATATCTTATTATTCTTTAGATGAAGTTTTGAAAATGATCTAAATTTTAATTTTCCTAGTTATTAAATATAGACTCACTTAATTATTGTGCAAACTCATAGATATATTTGCTGTTTTCTCAATTTAATGCTGGTTTTAATAAATTGACGTTAGTTAACTATAACCTTATACTGATGAGTAAATATAAAGTGTAGTAGTGGAGGAGTATATGATAAAAACGCTTAAAGGTAAAATTTCAGTAGTATATATATGCCTTGTTTTGATGATTGCCATAGTAGGTTTTACTTCAGCCTTTAACCTTCATGCATTGAGTAGGTCAATAGATGGATTAATGGTCAACAATTATAAAAGCATAAATGCAGCTAATAATATGATTGAAGCCATTGACGGACAGAATGTGGCAATATTGAACTATCTTAATAATAATGATCAGAAACAAATTAATTTATTTTATAAAAATAGCGATGAATTTTATAAATGGTATAATATTGAGGCTAATAATATAACGGAATTAGGGGAAAGAGACTATGTTAGTAAGATCAATAATGATTATGCTAGATATGTAATGTCGTTTTCAGATGTGCAAGATATAAGAAACAAGCAGGGAACAGATAAAGCTACTAATTTTTATGATGATAAGATTACCAATTTATATAATAATTTAAAAAGTGACTTAAAGGGTTTAGCAGCTATAAATGAAAAAGCAATGTTTGGTGGTAAAGATAAAGTAACTAAGGACTCTATAGCAATAATGTATATAATCTTAGGTTTATCTTCAGTTGCAGTAATAGGTGGGTATCTTATATCGACGTTTTTTATAAATAAATTTTTAAAACCAATCTATATACTTACAGAAAGTATAAAATCGGTTAGAGAAGGAGAACTACACAAAGAAATAGATGTAGACTCTAGTGATGAGATAGGGCTATTAGCTCATGAATTTAATAATATGACAAAGAGGCTTCAGCAATTTGAATATAGTAGTAAGGGTAAGTTATTGACAGAAAAAAACAAGTCTATAGCTATTGTAAAAAGTATATCTGACCCCTTAATTGTGTTAGATACAAATTATAAGTTTACTTTATTAAACGATGCATGTGAAGATATTTTTGGTATAAAGGAAACCGATGTTCTACATAAACATTTTTTAGAAGGTATAAGAAATGGAGAATTATATGAATATATATCTAGTATTTATAAAGAAGACAATGAAAAAAAATCAGAAAAGATAATGAATATAGAAGTAAATGAAAAAGACTATTACTTTAACATTATTTCCACAGCTATAAAAGATAGAGATTTGGAGTCATACGGAATAGTTGTTTTATTTCAGAATATTACTAAATTAAAACAGCTTGAGAAAATAAAAACTGATTTTATGGGAACTATATCCCATGAGTTAAAAACACCTTTAACGTCAATAATGATGGGAGTAAGTTTGATTACAGATAAAAAAATAGGGGATTTAAATGAAAAGCAGAAAAACATTGTGGATGCGATAAGAGAGGATGGAGAAAGACTTGCAAGTCTTATAAGTGAACTACTTCAGCTTTCTAAAATTGAATCAGATAAAGCTATATTTAATATGAAGCAATGTTCCATTATTGGAGTAATTGAAAATTGCGTGAAAAGATTTAATGATCAAGCTATATCCAAGGAAGTAAATTTATATTATGAAGGAAGTGAATGGCTACCTCAAGTAACAATCGATCCAGAAAAAGTATCATGGGCTTTAAATAACTTGGTGTCAAATGCATTAAAATATATAAATGCTGGAGATGAAATTTCTATAAAGGTTAAGGCAAAAAATAATGAAATGTATGTTTCGGTTGAAGATACAGGAGTAGGAATTCCTAATGAGTACCAGAAGATAATATTTGATAAGTTTGTTCAAGTAAAAGGTGGAGATTTGGAGATGAGGAGTAGTGGTATAGGTTTGGCTATTACAAAAGAAATTATTGAAGCTCATGGTGGAGATATATGGTGTGAGAGCAAATTAGATGTAGGTAGCAAATTTACATTTACTCTTCCAATATCTAACTGAAAATAAATTTTATAATATGGAGGAATTAAAGTGAAAAAAGCATTAGTTGTGGATGATACAAAAAATATTAGAAATCTACTAACAACCTGTCTTCAGATAAATGATTATGAAGTTATTACGGCTACAAATGGTCAGGAATCAATTGAACTACTAAGGAATGAAAGCTTTGATTTGGTATTTCTAGATATTAAGATGCCTGAAATAAGTGGAACTTCAGTTTTGAAAAAAATGCGAGAAATGGGAATTGATACTCCTGTAATAATAATGACTGCCTTTGCAACAGTTAAAAATGCCATAGAATGTACGAAATTAGGTGCTGTTGCTTATTTGCAGAAACCTTTTACTGCAGAAAAAGTTAAGGCCGTATTAAATGAAATTTTTAATCATTATGACAATATCAATGGCTTGGAAGAATTGATAAAGAATGGTAGAGTGTTAATTGAAAAAGGAAAGAATGAAGAGGCTTATGATATTTTAAAAAAGGCATTAGCTATGAATCCTTCATGCTCAGATACATACTACCTAATAGGAAAAGTTTGTGAAAAAATGGGGGATATAAAGCAGGCTGAAAAATTTTATGAAACAGCAAAGTGTTTTAAAAATTAAATTAAAAGGTATTACGTGACATAGTGAATATATAGATTATTTTTGGCAAGAATACTAACAACTTAGATAAAATACTTGACAGCTAAATAATTAACGATATAATAATATTTAAAGTTACATATAGTTATTCTAATGGCTGTGAAAAAGAGGAGTAAGAGTAATGTAAGTATTAAAGAGAGGAAAGTTTATTAGCTGCAAGACTTTCTATATGGATTACTTTGAAGGTAGCTTTGGAGCTTCTTTGCTGAATTAATAGTAAGTAAAGACGGTTTTCTTAACCGTTATTTGTATTAAGAGCCTGTAAATTTTGCAGGAAAAAAGGTGGTAACGCGGGTCTTCGTCCTTTTATGGGATGAAGGCTCTTTTTATTTTTTTATGGGATATAGTAAAAATATTTAACAATCTAAGGAGGTTAAAGTCTTAAACGGACTTTAACGGATAATTTGTGAGCGGAAGCGAACGGGTTAAATTACCCCGTGTTTCCGACTAAAAGGAGGAATTAAGATGTCAGAAAAAAAGGAAATGGCAACTACGTACAGTCCAAAAGAATTTGAAAAAAGAATTTATAAAAATTGGGAGGAAAAAGGATATTTTACGCCAGAGGTAGATGAAAATAAAACTCCATATACAATAGTATTACCTCCACCAAATATCACAGGGAAACTTCATTTAGGCCACGCATTGGATGATACTATTCAAGATATCATTATAAGAACTAAGAGAATGCAAGGATATAGTACACTATGGCTTCCAGGTCAGGACCATGCAAGTATAGCTACAGAGGTTAAAGTTGAAAATGAACTTTTAAAAAAAGGTCTTAAGAAAAAAGAAATGGGTAGAGAAGCATTCTTAGAGAAGGTTTGGGAATGGTCCGATGAATATAGAGGCAGAATAATGGATCAAGTAAAACAACTTGGTTGTTCTGTGGATTCTACAAGAGAATGTTTCACTATGGAAGAAAAAGCAAATAGAGCAGTTAGAGAATTTTTTGTTAGATTATATAATGATGGTTTAATATATCAAGGAAACAGAATAATAAACTGGTGCCCAAAATGTCAAACAGCTATATCGGATGCAGAAATTGAGTACAACGAACAAGAAGGCCATTTTTGGCATATCAAATATCCAGTAGTAGGAAGCAATGAATATTTAGAAATAGCAACTACAAGACCAGAAACAATGCTCGGAGATACTGCAGTGGCAGTTAATCCTAAAGACGAAAGATATGCTCATTTGGTAGGAAAAACTTTAATGCTCCCACTTGTTAATAGAGAAATTCCAATAATAGCAGATGAATATGTTGATTTAGAGTTTGGTACAGGTGCAGTTAAAATAACTCCTGCTCACGATCCTAATGATTATGCAGTAGGTAAGAGACATGATCTTCCTGAAATCATTATTATGCACGAAGATGGAAGAATAAACTTCCCAGGAAGCAGATATGATGGATTAGATAGATATGAAGCCAGAAAGCTTATAGTTGAAGATTTAGAGAAGGAAGGCTTCTTGGTTAAAATAAAAGATCATGCTCATAATGTAGGAACACATGATAGATGTAGTACTACTATAGAGCCTATGATTTCAAAACAGTGGTTTGTAAAGATGGAATCTTTAGCAGAACCAGCCTTGGAAGTTGTAAGAACTAAGAAAATTAAATTTATACCTGAAAGATTTGATAAGACATATTTTAATTGGATGGAAAACATTCAAGACTGGTGTATTTCAAGGCAATTATGGTGGGGACATAGAATTCCTGTTTGGTATTGTCAAGATTGTGGTGAAGTTATCGTAAGCGTAGATGAACCAACAAAATGTACTAAATGTAGTTCAGAAAAGTTAAAGCAGGATAAAGATGTACTTGATACATGGTTTAGCTCAGCATTATGGCCTTTTTCAACTCTTGGATGGCCAGAGAAAACACCAGATTTCAAATATTTCTATCCCAATAGTACATTAGTTACTGGATACGATATAATATTCTTCTGGGTAGCAAGAATGATATTCTCAGGACTTTACTGTGCAAGTGATATACCATTTGAAAATGTATTAATTCATGGAATAGTAAGAGATTCAAATGGAAGAAAGATGTCTAAATCCTTAGGAAACGGTGTAGATCCTATCGATGTAATAGAACAATATGGAGCAGATGCATTAAGATTTACACTTATAACAGGAAACGCTCCTGGAAATGATATAAGATATTATCCAGAAAGAGTTGAAGCTGCTAGAAACTTTGCAAACAAAATATGGAATGCATCAAGATTTGTTCTTATGAATATTGATGAAGATACAATTAACAAATATCAAGATTGCAAGAATTATAGTGCTGCAGACAAGTGGATTTTATCAAGGATGAATAATCTAGTAAAAGAAGTTACAGATAATATAGAAAAATTCGAATTAGGTATAGCATCACAAAAGGTTTATGATTTCATATGGGGTGAATTCTGTGACTGGTACATAGAACTTGTAAAACCTGTAATGTATGGTGAAGATGAAGAAGCTAAAGGTGTTGCTTTCAATGTTTTAAATAAAGTTTTATCAACAAGTTTACAATTATTACATCCAATAATGCCATTTATAACAGAAGAAATATATACTCATCTTTACACTAATTATGAATCAATAACTATATCAAAGTGGCCTGAATATGATGAAGCTCTTAATGATGAAAAAGCTGAAAAGGATATGGAATATGTAATTGAAGCTATAAAATCTTTAAGAAATGTTAGAACTGAAATGAATGTTCCACCATCAAGAAAGGCTAAAGTAATGGCATATGTGACTGAAGGTGCAGCTATGGATGCATTTAAAAAAGGTGAAACTTATTTCCAAAAGCTTGCATCAGCTAGTGAGGTTGAATTCCTAAGCAGCAAAGAAGATGCACCAGAAAATGTAGTTTCTGTAGTTACGAGAGGTGCGGAGATGTTTATGCCGTTACTTGATTTAGTAGATTTAGAAAAAGAACTTGAGAGATTGAATAAGGAAAAAGAAAAACTAGAAAAAGAAATAGATAGAGTTGAAAAGAAACTTTCAAATGAAAAATTCGTATCTAAGGCTCCTAAAGAAGTTGTTGATGAGGAAAAGACAAAAGGTGAAAAATACAAGGAAATGCTTAAATCAGTTATCGAAAGACTAGAAAGCTTAAATAAATAACTTAAATATATAAAATTATAGTATGGGGATGTGACAGTATGAACTATCAAGAAACTATGGATTATATAAATAACACTGCCAAGTTTGGCATAAACTTGGGATTAGGTAAGACCGAAAAAATATTAGAGCTTTTAGGTAACCCACATAAAGGTCTAAAATGCATACATCTTGCAGGTACCAACGGAAAAGGTTCAACTACAGCTATGATAACTAAAATACTTATGAATGCTGGTTACAAGGTTGGAATGTATACATCACCTTATCTTGAGGTTTTTGAGGAAAGAATTCAAATAAACGGAGAAAATATTTCTAAAAAAGACCTGAGTGAAGTTGTTACAGAAGTATTAGAAGCAATTAAAAAAGTCATAGAATTAGGATATGAACAACCAACGGAGTTTGAGATTATTACTTGTGCAATGTTCTATTATTTTTATAAGAATAATGTAGATTTTGCAGTAATCGAAGTAGGATTAGGTGGAAAACTAGATTCTACAAATGTAATTGAGGCGTTTTCTAGTACTAGTGGCGGAGGGGTATTGGCAAGTGTAATTGCATCTATAAGCTATGATCATATGCATATTTTAGGAGATACTTTAGAAAAAATTGCTTATGAGAAGGCTGGAATAATAAAAGATGGAGTACCAGTAATTATGTATCCTCAGCAAAAGGAAGCAGAAGAAGTTATAGAAAAAGTTTGTGAAGAAAAAGGTTGTAAGTTAATAAAGGTTCCCAATAATTGTGTAGAGTACCTAGAAAGTAATAATAAGATAGATAAATATAGCATTACATATAATCAAAACATTAGATTGAGGACTAATGATAATGTTTATGATATAGAATTAGCTTTATTAGGCACACATCAGTTATTAAATTGTGCTACTGCAGTTTTTGTTGTAGAAGAGCTTACTAAGCGAAATATAAATATCAAAAAAGATGATATTTTAAATGGATTAAAGCAGGTAAAATGGATTGGAAGACTTGAAATAATGAAGAATAAGCCTCTTGTTGTAATAGATGGAGCACATAATATAGACGGAATCACAAAGTTAAGAGAAAATGTTGAACTATACTTTAAATATAATAAAATGGTACTAATACTTGGAATACTAGCTGATAAAGAAGTAGATAAAATGGTAAAAACAATTGCTCCCTTAGCAGAAAGAATTATAGCAGTAACTCCTAATAGTGATAGAGCTGAAACCGCAGAAGAACTTAAAAATATAATTAAAGAACATGATGTAAGATGTGAAGCTGTGGAGAATTATAAAGATGCATACAAACTAGCTCTTTCTTATTGTGAAGAGGATGATCTTCTTCTAATTTCTGGATCACTGTATATGATAGGTGATATGAGAAAAATAATAAAAGATTTTTAGAAATATTAAAAGATGCCTTAACTTAATATCAAGGCATCTTTTAATATTTTACGTATTTTTTACTTTTTAAGTAAGACTCCTTTAAGGGCTTTTGCAAATTGATCTGGACAAGAAGTAGCTTTACCATCGCAGGATATACCTTCTAATTTTTTTATGGCCTCTTCTGGTTCTAATCCTTCTAAAAGTTTAGCTAGTCCTTGAAGGTTACCATTGCATCCCCCAATAAAACAAACATTAGTAATCTTGTTGTCCACTATATCAAAGTTTATTTCGCTAGAGCAAACACCACTAGTTTTATAATTGTACATAATATCACCTACCTTGAATATTACAATAAATTAAGATTAACAAAAACATTATATAATAAAATAGCAGTTGTACTCAATAGATAATTTTTATTTGCAGAATATCTTTATGGTTTAAATGAAAATTTTTCTAAATTTAATATTACCTATTTTGGCAGATATTCATATTATATTTGTAAGGGGGTGATAATGTTGGGGCATTTATATGTATGCAATACGTCTTCAGATTATATTTCTAAAATCAATATAATCAATTTTGAAGAAGACACTAGAATAAAATTGAAATCAAATAATACAAACGATAGAGTAGGTCCACATGGAATATGTGCATATAAAGATAAATTAATAGTAGCTAATAACTATAGTCACAGCATATCGGTTATAAATTTGATAAAGGAGGTGGAGGAAAGTAGCCATTATATAGGTGTTCATTGTAATGATGTAGTTGTTTTTGAAAATAATGCATATATAATATGTGGTGATCTTAATAGTTTAATAGTATTTGATCTTATAGAAAATAAAATATTGGAAGAAATTCCTTGTGGGAGCTTACCGCATAGTATATGCTTAAATAAAGAAAAGAAACTGTTAGTAGTATCCAACATGTATGATGATAGTATAACGCTAATTGATTGTAGGAATAACGGAAGTACGAAAAATATAAGAGTTGGTGCTTATCCGACTAAGGCTGTAATTACCGTAGATGGACAACATGCTCTTATATGTGAAAGTAATATTGGTTCAGATTTCAGAGGCAGCATTGCTATACTATCATTAAAAAATTACAAGGTCATTAATAGAATAACAGTAGGAAATGCACCTATTGATATGTATTGTGATGAGAAAAGTTGTCTTGTATCCAATTTTGGAGATGGCACTGTAAGTTGTATAGATGTAAACAATTATAAAGAGTATAAAAAAATAATAGTAGGAGGTATGCCCAGGGGAATAATAAAATCTAGTGGGAATATATACGTAGGGGATAACTATAACAATAGACTAATTGTATTAAACATTAAAGAAGGAGATAAGAGATATATACCTATAGGAGGAGAGCCTACAGGTATGATTTTAGTATGATACACTATTCAGATATTAATAAATTTATAATCCTACTATACAATTCTGAAGAATTATTTTTCCATCTGTGGCATAAATCCTTAGCGTGTTGATTAGAACCTACAGTAATTTTTATGTCTATAAGTATAGAATCATTCTCTAATGCTTTTAGATTGACTATAAAGTTATTATTTTCAATTGTATAATTAGCAGTTACCGTAACTTCCTTTTTTATGATTTCCATCTGTCCTTTTAAATAGTTATCAATTGTATCTATTTTTTTATTCGATATTCTATTTCCAAATAAAGATAACACTTTAGTTCCTTTTTCGGTAATCATAAATCTATGGGTACCTAGTTCATCTATTTGCTTTACAAAATTAGAAGATATAAGCTCTTCTAAATATTGCTGAAGCGTGAAGTAGTTAATAAAGTTATTTTCTAAAATAATTTGTGTTATGTTGTTATTTGAAATAGGAAGTTTTATTTTATTAAATATGTAAAGCAGTAAAAGTTTATTTTCTGCTAGCTCTACAGTATCTTCAAACATTATCTATCCTCCTGACAAATTATTAGTTACACAATAATTATATTTTATATTATAACATAAAATGTATGAAAGTGAAAAAAGCACTGAAATTATTCAGTGCTTTTTTTTCTAAATTTATTTACCACTAACTAGGTTTTGTTCAGCCATTGATACAAGCCTTCTTACCATTTCGCCACCAACTTTTCCGCAATTTTTTGCAGAAACTTCACCCCAGTAGTCCTCGGAACCTTGATGTACTCCCAAGCTTAGTTCTTCGGCTATTTCATATTTCATATTATCTAATATAGAATGAGATTCTGGTACTAACTGAGTTCTTCCGCTTCCTGATTGACCTAGTGCCATATAAATTCCTCCTTTGATTATGTATAGTAATAATAGTTTGTACTTGGCTCAAAAGTTTATTCTAGCGAGTTCTAGGAAGGACAGGGTAACTTAACCACAGAAAGAGAAAGTTACCTCAAGTAACAAAGTATATCTCTGGATTTTTAAATAAGACTTATCTATATATTAAAAAATATTAATAAGAAATTTATTAATATTTGGTAATATTTATTAATATAAAATACTATATAAATTTATGAGAACAATTATATTTTGGAGGAGAAACTTTGAATTTTAGATTGCAAAAGAAAGTTTTATTACTACTATTTTTACTTTTTATAGCTATAATTACATCTATTTTTATTAATTATAATGATAATGGAGTGTTCATGCGAGTAAATCGCAATCTCCCAATTTACTGTATTGATACAAAAGATAAAAAGATAGCTATAAGTTTTGATGTAAGTTGGGGGGAAGACAACATAGAAAAAATATTGGACATACTAGATAAGTATAATATTAAGGCGACATTTTTTTTAGTAGGAGGATGGGTTGATGAAAATCCAGATAAAGTAAAAGAGATTTATAAAAGGGGACATGAAATTGGGAATCACTCAAATAGGCACCCAGATATGACGAAGATATCGAAAGAAAGAATTATACAAGAAATAGATATTAATGATGCTAAAATAAGACAACTTACAGGTGAGGGAACTAAACTTTTTAGATTTCCTGAAGGTGCATATAATGATTCAGCAGTACAAATAGCATCAGGAACAGGTCATTATTGCATTCAATGGGATGTAGATAGTATAGACTGGAAAGAAGAGGGAGCAGATATAGAGTATAACAGAATTATAAAAAATACTAAACCAGGTTCTATTCTGCTATTTCATAACACTGCAAAATATACTCCAGGAAACTTACCAAAAATTATAGAGAATTTACAACGAAATGGATATAAATTTATGAAGATAGGAGACTTAATCTATAAGACAGACTACAAAATAGATTACTCAGGCAAACAAATATCCAATTTAAATTAGGTAAATTATATTTTATTTAGTTTAATGTAAGAATTATTGAAACTTGGTGTAAATATGTATTATAATGGAAATATAATATAAACTAAAGAAAAGATATTACATAAAAACTAATTAAGTAGTATAAAAAACTATCTCTTGTTTAAAATAATTTTAATTAATTATTTTGAGGAGGTAGGAAAATGAAAACAATATCCATTATAGGCGGCAATAAAGGTTTTAATTCCTATTTACAAAAAATTCTTAACATATCAGAGATTGATTGTAAATATTTTACTAAGTACGCTGTAAAGAAAGAACAATGTTATGATTATGTAATATTTAACTCTAACAGTAATATAAAAGATATATTGTTAAATGGAAGCTATTGCTTTGTTAATATGGATTTGGTAAACAATAGTAAAAACGTAAATGTATACGGAAATATAATAACCTATGGGCTAGGCAGTAAAAACACTGTTACTGTTTCAAGTATGAAGGACAATAATAGTTTTGTATATTGCCTTCAAAGAGATTTAAATTATAATGCTTTTGGTAAGCTTGAACCAGCAGAAATCCCAATTAATATAAGTTTTAGCGGAGAAGATGAGATATATGCAGCAATTGTTGCTATAACTATAAGTTTAATAGAAGGAAAAAACTTGAGTACTTTGATTAGAAGAAAAAAACTCACGGTTTTAACTTAAATAAATCATGTAAAAATTTAGTAAGTATATTTTTAGTATTATTTGAATAATTATATGATGATGAAACAATTTAAAAACTAAGGGAAAGAGGGGTTATGATGGACAATTTAATGCTAAATAATAAGATTTATCTTGAGGGGGAAGTAATTTCTGGATTAGAGTTTAGTCACGAAATGTATGGTGAAGGTTTTTATACATTTCATGTTGAAGTTCCAAGATTGAGTGATGCAAAGGATACTTTGTTTATTACGATATCAGAAAGACTAATAAGTGATATGGATATTAGGATTGGATGTCAAGTTATTGTTGAGGGTCAGCTAAGATCTTATAATAAGTTTGTAGATGGCTTTAATAGGTTGATTTTAACAGTATTCGCAAGGAATATTGCTATATGTGAAGAGAAAAGTAAGAATCCAAACCAAATATTTCTTGACGGATTTATTTGTAAAGAACCAGTTTATAGGACAACTCCTTTCGGTAGAGAAATATCGGATATGCTTCTTGCGGTAAATAGGTCTTATAACAAATCAGACTACATACCAACTATTGCATGGGGAAGAAATTCCAGATTTTGCAAAAGTCTAAAAGTTGGTGATAACATAAGAATTTGGGGAAGATTACAAAGTAGAGAATATCAAAAGAAGGTTTCTGAAGAAGACATTATAAAGAAGACTGCCTATGAAGTTTCTATATCAAAGATGGAGAAAGTAAATAAGGATGAAAATGGAAATGAAATTGAAAGCACTATAGAAAATAATTGCAATATAGAAAATAATTGCAATATAGAACTAGAAAATAAACACGAAGAAGAAAATTTAGAAGAAAATCTAAAAGGGAAGCAGATTTCATAAAGAGCATACAGTGAATAGTAAGTCCACTATTCACTGTATATTTATGAAAAAACATAAATTATTTTCTTAAATCATCAAGTAGTTTAGTCTTGTCTTTTGTTTTTTCATCAACATGTTTTATTATTTTAGCTGGAGTACCTGCAACAACTACACCTTCAGGAACATCTTCAGTTACGACAGAACCTGCGGCAACAACAGAACCCTTACCAATTTTAACTCCCTCTAATATAACAGCATTAGCTCCTATTAAAACGTCGTCGCCTATCTCACATGGTGATTTGCTTGGTGGTTCTAAGACACCAGCAACTACAGCTCCAGCACCAAGGTGAACTCTTTTGCCAAGAATACCTCTAGCACCTACAACGGAATTCATATCTACCATAGTTCCTTCGCCAATTTCAGCTCCAATATTTACAACAGCGCCCATCATTATAACAGCATTTTTTCCTATTGTAACTTTATCTCTTATAATAGCACCTGGCTCAATTCTTGCTTCTATGTTTCTAACGTCAACAAGAGGTATAGCAGAATTTCTTCTATCATATTCTACTCTGAATTTTTTGATCTGTTCTTTATTATTCTCTAGAAATTCAGACATTTCTTCAGACTCACCAAAAAGTACATAGAAATCTGAGCCATTATAACTCTCTATGTTTCCCAAATTACAATTTGAGATATTTCCCTGAAGATACACCTTAACAGGAGTTGATTTTTTAGCTTCTTTTATGTATCTAGCAATTTCATATGGGTCAGTTAAATTATAGTTCATGTGTAGAACCTCCTCAGTTAAGTATTTAATTAATATTAACATTGTAATAAGTATAATTATAATAAATATATTTCATGAATTAAAGGGGTAAAGCATATTTAATTAACAAAATACAAGTTTCAGTAACAAAATGCAAGTGAAAAAAATAATCTAATAGTATAGTCTTATAGGAGGTAATTTAATGGGTTATGAAATAAGAGACTGTATTGATGCTGGAAGTATATATTGTCCTTGCCATTTGGCAGAGACTGGCGATTGTATATTATGTTCACATCTTTCTGGAAAAACTTTTTGTGATTGTGTTAACTGGAAAGGAGTGTGCATGTACCAAGAGTATATATTGAATAATAATAAAGCTAAAAAAGTGAGAGAAGAATATCTTTGTAAAATAATGAAAAAGGAAGCAATTGAAGATAAGCTGTTTGTTTACACAATAAATGCTCCTCACAATTTAGTCCATGATCTAGTTAATCCAGGAAGCGTAATATTCATAAGAAATCCTGAATCATCAGTGTACTATGATGCTCCTATTTCCATTATGGAAGCTGATACAAAAGAAAATACATTAAAAGTGGCTATTGAATTAAAAGGGATAAAAACGAAGAGTATTTGTAAACTTGAAGAGGATGAAAAGATTCTCATAAGAGGTCCATTTTGGAATGGAGTCTTAGGGTTAAAAAATGTCTATAAAGCAAAAGAGGGAGTTTCTGTTGTGGTAGCAAGAGGAATAGGTATTGCTCCATTAATACCTGTATTAAGGAAATTATATGAGAATGGCAATAAAGTAATGGCTATATTAGATATAACTCCTTTTAAAGAGAATTTTGGAAAGAAATATTTTGATATGTGCAATGCTGAAGTGTTCAATTGCAAAATGCTAGAATCAGGTGAATTGACAGAGGAATTTAAAAATATAATAGGGCAAATATTGAAAGTTGAGAATGTGAATTTAGTTCATTGTGATGGTCCGGATATATTGATTTACAAACTATTAAATTATCTTGATGATTCTATTGAAGTGGCTTGTTGTAATAATTCTAAAATGTGTTGTGGAGAAGGAATATGTGGTACTTGTAGTACTAGATATAAAGGCCATGTTGTAAAGAAACTTTGTAAAGTACAAATAGATCCTAAATATGTATTTAAAGAAAGAAGACTGATATAGTGAATACTTATAAGATTAATATTTAAGGTTAGACAGGATAAATTTGATTACTAAGGTCTTTGTGTAAAAGAGTATTAAGGAGGATTATTTATGAAGGTAATTATAATCGGTGCCGGCTGGGCTGGTTGTGCTGCTGCAATAACAGCGAAAAAAGCAGGAGCTGAAGAGGTTGTACTTTATGAAAAAACTGATATGATTTTAGGTCTTGGAAACGTAGGCGGCATAATGAGAAATAACGGTAGATATACTGCTGCTGAAGAACTTCTGGCTCTTGGAGCTGGGGATCTAATTAATATAACAGATAGCAATACACGGCATGCAGATATAGATTTCCCTGGACACAAACATGCATGGCTCTATGATGTAAACAAAATTGAACCTATAGTTAAAAAATACTTATTAGATCTAGGAATAGAGTTAAAAATGCTATGCAGAGTAGTTGACGTGAAGAAATATATTGAGAAAGTAGTAGGAATATATTTGTCAGATGGAACTTATGATGAAGGAGATGTATTTATTGAAACTACAGGATCAACAGGGCCTATGGGTAATTGTTTAAGGTATGGTAATGGATGTTCTATGTGTGTATTAAGATGTCCATCTTTTGGACCTAGAGTTAGTATAAGTATGAGAGCAGGTGTAGATGACCTTCAAGGGGAAAGAGAAGATGATATATACGGAGCAATGAGTGGATCATGTAAGCTTTGTAAGGATAGTTTAGATGAGGATTTGGTTAAGGAATTAGATGAAAAAGGAGTAGTTGTTCTAAAAGTACCTCCAGAAGATGTAAATATGGAGAAATTAAAAGCAAAAGTATGTCAGCAGTATGCTTTGAAAGAATTTGCCGAAAACGTGGTTTTACTTGATACAGGACATGTAAAGTTGATGACGTCTTATTATCCTTTGGAGAAGTTAAGAAAAATAAAAGGACTAGAAAGTGCAAAGTATATCGATCCTTATGCAGGAGGAAAAGGAAATTCTATTAGATACCTTTCAGTAGCTCCGAGAACTGATGATATGAAAGTAAAAGAAATTGCGAATTTATTCTGTGGAGGAGAGAAAGGCGGTCTTTTTGTAGGGCATACAGAAGCTATATGTACAGGAAGCTTGGCAGGGCATAATGCAGTAAGATATGTATTAGGAAAGCCATTATTGATCCTACCTAAGACGACAGCGATTGGAGATATTATAGCTTATGCTAACTATAAAATGATGACTAAGAGTGGAAGAAGAAATAGATATACATTTGCGGGGGCAGAATATTTTAAGAGAATGCAAGAGATTGGACTATATTCTATAGATAAAGAGGAGATAAGAAATAGGATAAAAGAATTAAGTTTATTAGATATTATGAATCAGAAAATTGTTTGAATATAATAAAGATAGGAATTGGAACGGAAGGTTTTGATTCCTATCTTTATTGGATATAATTGGCACATTATTGAAGATATTAATATATTGTAGAATATTTTAATAATAATGGATATTTTTAGAAGGAAGATGAGCTAATTTGTAGAATAGATTATAAAAACGTGACGAAAACAATGGGGGAATTAAAGTTATGAACACGAGTGATAATAGTTATATTGATGTAGATTCACTTGAACTAAAGGATGTTATAGATATAAATGTGCTGCAAAGCTTTCAAGATAACTTTGCAAGAAGTATGGATATTGCTAGCGTAACTGTGGATGTCAATGGAAATCCAGTAACTGAACCAAGTTCATATACAGACTTTTGTATGGACTTTACACATAATACTAAAATAGGTGATAGTAGGTGTGCTGAGTCGCATAAAAGAGGGGGAGAAGAGGCAGCAAGATCTGGCAAACCATATATATATAGGTGCCATGCAGGATTAATTGACTTTGCAGCACCAATACTGGTGAATGGGAAGCAAATAGGAACCATTCTGGGTGGCCAAATTTTAACTTCAGTCCCTTTAGAATCGGATTTTAGGAAAACTGCTAGAGAAATAGGAGTTCATGAAGAGGGATACATTAAAGCGCTAAAAAAAGTTAAAATTACTTCAGAGAAAAATGTTGAGGCTGCAGCAGAAGTTTTATTTATAGTTGCAAATGCATTTTCAAAAATAGGCTATGAGGAACTAAAGCTTAAAAGAATTTCAAAAGACTTAGAAGGTGAGGTATTAAAGAAAAATTTATTAATAGAGGAGTCTAATAAATATAACAATTTAAAAACTCAACTTTTTTCAACTGTATCACATGAATTAAAGACACCAATTAATATCATTTATAGTTCTTTGCAGTTACTAGATAGTTTCAATAATGGTGATTCGTTTATACTTATGAGTGATACGTTCTCAAAGTATTCAAATATAATGAAACAAAATTGTTATAGATTGATTAGGTTGATTAATAATCTAATAGATATGAATAAAATAGAAGTAGGATTTTTTAGTTTAAATCTAAGAAACAATGATATTGTCAAAGTTATTGAGGATATTGCTTTGTCTGTAGTTGAATATGCGAATTTAAAAAATATTAATCTTATTTTTGATACAGAAATAGAAGAAAAAGTAATTGCTTTTGATTCAGAAAAGTTTGAAAGAATCATATTGAATTTATTATCAAATTCAATAAAGTTTACGAAGTCTGGAGGAAATATATATGTAAATATATATGATGAAAATGAGAATGTACTAATTTCGGTGAAAGACACTGGAATTGGCATCCCAGAAGATATGCTTGAGAAAATCTTCGATACTTTTACACAAGTAGATGCTTCATTTAGAAGAAATGCTGAAGGCAGCGGTATTGGATTATCTCTTGTAAAGTCTCTTGTAGAATTACATGGGGGTACAATTACAGCACAAAGCAAATTGGGAAATGGAAGCGAATTTATAATTAAGCTACCTATGAAACTTATAGAAGATAAAGTTGATACTCATAAGAATGAGAGTAACAGTGTAAATAATAATGTGGAAAAAACTAAAATTGAGTTTTCTGATATATATTTCACTTAATAGAATTAATAAAGAAGTATTAGGCAAAATAAAAAATAAGAGATTGGAAAAGGTGTTTTGCCCGAGTTAATGAATTTAAATAGTAGATAAGTAATTTGAAAAATAATATAATTAGATTACAGTATTATCGGTAAATTATACTAAATATTAATAAATTACTAGAAGGAGTATATAGCGATGAGAGAAAATATTAAAGACATAGTTTCAAAAAATGTGCAAAATATAGAGATTTCGGGTATTAGAAAATTTTTTAATAAGGTAGCAAAGTACCCTGGTGCTATTTCGTTAACTTTGGGACAGCCTGATTTTAATGTACCTGAAAAAGTTAAAAAAGCAATGATTGATGCAATAAGTGAAAATAAAACTACATATACCTCAAATGCAGGTATTGTGGAATTAAGAAAAGAAATATCTAAGTATTTAAAGACTCAAGACATAAACTATGATGAAGATGAAATATGTATTACTGTAGGTGGCAGTGAAGGGTTAATGGATGTTTTTACAGCATTAATAAATCCTCTAGATAAGATTCTTATACCAACACCTGCTTACCCAGCTTATGAAAGTTGTGTAAAGCTACTAGGAGGGGAAATTGTAAACTATAAGTTAAATGAGGATTTTTCTATTAATTTTGAGGAATTAGAAAATTTAATAAGCAGGGAAAATCCGAAGAGTATGATAGTATCTTATCCATCAAATCCTACTGGAGCAATTTTGTCTAAAGAAGATGCTGATAAACTTCATGAAATAATTAAGAAAAATGAAATTACGGTAATAAGCGATGAAATGTATAGTTCATTATGTTTTAAAGATACATATTTTTCTATAGCCCAGTTTGAAGATATAAAAGATAGGGTAATAGCTGTTGGTGGATTCTCAAAGATGTTTTCTATGACAGGACTCAGAATAGGCTATGTATGTGCGGTAGAGGAATTTATGAATTCTATAATGAAGGTTCATCAGTACAATGTATCCTGTGCACCCTCTATTGTCCAATATGGAGCATATGAGGGACTAAAAAGCTGCATGGAAGATGTTGAGTATATGAGAAATGAATTTATTAAAAGAAGGGATTATCTATATGGTAGATTAATAAAAATTGGCTTTGAGGCTAATATTCCAATGGGGGCTTTTTATATGTTCCCTTCCATAAGAAAGTTTAATATGAAAAGTGAAGAATTTTGCGAAAGATTGTTAAAAGAGGCAGGAGTCGCAGTAGTACCTGGCGATGCTTTTGGACCTGGGGGAGAAGGTTATATGAGAATTTCTTATGCTTATAGTATGGAACAATTAAAAGAAGCATCAGATAGAATTGAAAGCTTTATAAGAAGTTTATAATTCCATGTTAGACTGTATATGTATTAAAATATTAACTTTCTAAAGAATTAAATATAATAGAATGAATGCAGTTTTTGTATTATAAAGGAGTTGTATGATACAAAAACTGCATTTTTTATAGTTCCAATTTTAAAATTGGAACTATCTATTTGTAAATGTTTCAGAAATTTACAGTAAATTCAAAATCTAATTCTATTTTATTATGATTTATAAAAGTAAAAAAATGAGAATATAAGTAAAATGAAATATGCAATTTTATGCATTCAATTATTCAGGAGGGATTTATATATATATGAAATTATATGCAGATGTTCAAAAATATCTATATAACTATAATTATAATTATGTAATTGTATCAAATATAAAAATATAGTTTTTTGTAATTAATTGTAGATTTATATGTAAGTTATAAGAAAATGGCATGAATATTTAAAAAAAATAATGTATAAAAATACATAAAATAGAACAAATATTCTGAAAAATGATTTTTCTGAAAAAGTATTTGAAGTGAATTTTTTCTTGTGTTATTATTAAAAAAAGAGCAATGGATTGGTCTATTAATCCATTATTTCGATATATAAAATGCATTTTAGTACATATTAGGATAACGATTTTTATATAGCTAAAAACGCAACTTGATTAAAGCTGTATAATAAAATTTAAATATTAAAAGTAAATTTTAGGAGGTCTCATTAATGAAAACTTTAGTAATAGGTGTAATTGGATCAGATTGTCATGCAGTAGGTAATAAAATACTGGCACATTCATTTACACAAGCAGGATTTAATGTAGTAAATGTAGGAGTTCTTTCTCAACAAGAAGATTTTATAAATGCTGCTATAGAAACTAATGCTGATGCGATAATAGTTTCATCATTATATGGACATGGAGAAATAGACTGCAGAGGTTTAAGAGAAAAATGTGATGAAGCAGGACTAAAAGGAATATTAATGTATGCTGGTGGAAACTTGGTTATTGGAAAACAAAAATGGGAAGATGTTCATCAAAAGTTTAAAGAAATGGGATTTGACAGAGTGTATGCACCAGGAACATCACCAGAAGTGGATATAAGGGATTTAAAGGTTGACTTGAAAATTGAAGATTAGACAAGCCTGTTTTGAAAACGGTATTATAGTTTATTTTAGAATATAAGATAAAGATTGGTAGAGGAATCTACAGATAAGATTATAAGAAAATAATTAGTTGTAAGGAATTAGGAGGTAATCGGATTGG
>NZ_JAEEGC010000091.1 GCF_019207025.1 Clostridium thailandense
CAAAAAATAAAAATTACTATGGAAAAGAATTCCCATAGTAATTTCCAAATAAATTTAAACTTGTCTATTCTATTTTACACAAACCTATGCACGTTCTCTGAGTTTTCTTCCTTTTTCTTCTGAAAATATTTAATTTATGTTAACTGTTACCAATAAATATTTTTTATAAGTTAACTTTCGGCCGTATTTATCTATACTTAAACCCAGTATTAGATATGCCTAATATACTAATTGCATAAGTTATCAATACTCTGTAATAATATATGAGAATATAGTATATAGATTCCTTATCTATAAGAAATACTCAATTCAAATTCTTTTCTATATATAAGTTTTCCTTAATATCATTAATTATTTTCTCATATTCCTCATCACTTAATAGTGTTTTATCAGGATTCATTTCGAAAGTACCACTCCAGGAAAGACCATCCTCGTGTTTAGTAATTATAGAGTATGTGCAATTTTATTTAATTCTTCTGACATAGAGCTTATTTCTTCAATACTTGCTGTAATTTCTTGTGTAGCAGAAGCTTGTTCTTCACTAGAATTTAATGAACTTTGACTTTTCTCACGAGTTTCAGTTACCTTTGTTTTGATGTCATCTGTCAATTTTTTTATCTCAGGAACTGTACTCCTTGATTGTTCGGATAGTTTTCTAATTTGCTGTGCGACAACACTGAAACCTTTTCCTGATTCACCAGCTCTAGCAGCTTCGATTGCTGCATTTAGTCCAAGCATATTTGTTTCGTTAGCAATTTTTTGAATAAAAGTTGATATTTCATTTATTTTTTCAGATATGCTTATTATTTCGTTAATTTCTTTATTAAGTTCTTGTTCATTTGTATGTATGCTAGATGCTGATGCTGATAACTGTTCAATGGCAGAAGCTATTCCGGAAAGGCCATTTTCAAGATTATCTGACATTTCACGAAGGTTATTAGCAAGTAATTTTGGTATTACTACTCCTAACGTGCCAACAATTTCATCTGAATTATCTTCATCAAATAATGGATAACATGTTATTAAAATAGGAACCCCATATTTTGAGCTATCTAGTTCAGTTGTAAAAGGTTGTTTGGTTTTTATAACTTTGCTCGCAATATCATCTTCCTTTAAGTTATATCCTACTTGTGTAGTAGGCATATCAAATTTTTTAGAGGACTGAGCGAGAATTATTTTAGTTAAATCTGAGACATAAAGAAAAGCTCCTTCAGGAAACATTTCTACTAGAATAGGAGCGAAATTTTCAAATGATTTTGCTACAGGATGTAATCTAGGAAATACGATTGAAAATACTCCAACAGCTTGTCCTTCTTCATTAACCAAAGGTTGAGCAATAGTTTTCAATCTTATTCCATATAAAGAACGTGGAACATTCTGGACTATTGTTCTATTTTCACGTATGGCTCTACCTGCTATACTGTTAGCATTTAATTTCTCACCGACCTGAAATATGTTCAAATCAAAAGATTTTGATGCTCTTCTCCAAGTAAATGTGTCACCCTCAATAATTAAGTATAAAGCACCTTCTGGTATCATATCAACTTGCAGCTCTGCTAAAGATTTTAAATAATCTAATGCTCTTATGGAAAACATGATAGTAACCCCTTCCGTAGTAGTCTAATTAAACATAAGATATTAAGACATTTACTTTATTTATCGTATTTAAAGCTGCATTCTTAATATACTATACTAAAAGTAGAAGATTGCTATAAATATAGAGATATTAAGAATAAAAAAACAAAATCCACTTACATACTAAGGTACAGTGGATTTTGCTGTTTTATATTATTTTAAAGTTCTTTCATACTTAACATAGTCCATGTCAGTAGCCAATATGTGTCCAGATATCCATCTTACGAAAAACTCTAATATTTCCATTATGTATTCATCTTGATTAGTGTCAATTTTTTTTAAGTTTGCATTTTTGAGATCTTTAATAAACTCTTCATGTTGTACTTTGTGGCTAAGAAATTTTTTATAACCTATATCTAGTAAATACTTTTCTTCTGCAGAAAAGTGATATTTACAGTAATCTAGCAATTTGTCGAAAATTATAAGGACTTTGTCGTACTTGTCTATGATTAAATTGTTCTTTAAAAGATTGTAGGCCTCGTTTGCAATTTTAAATAATTCTTGGTGTTGTTCATCTATAATAGCTATTCCAGTTTCATATTCCTTTTTCCATTGAAACATATATATTTCCTCCTATTGAATTATATAAAATATTTCTTATAATATATAAGTATATCAAAACAGAAAAATAATTCAATAATAATTATTAAAAAATTATTTATATTAATAAGATAAAATTATTTTTATTATCTGAAATAAATAAAAAATAGCCGAAATTACTACGGCTATTAATGAAAATTATTCATGATTATCAGATAACAGTTTAGTTCTGCTGTTAATATTATTAAAATTATATTTTTTTTCCTTTAAATCTTAAAAAGTCTAAAAATTCAGTTTTACTCCTATTTATAATTAATTCTTCAGGCATATTTATCTGCTTTAACACTTCTACTGCAGCATCAAAATTACCTATACGTTGACAGAAATGAGCATCACTGTTTAAAATTATCTTTACACCATGTTCCTTACATAGACTGGCTATTTTTGAACATATTTTTGAACTTCCAATTCTTGAACTTACAAAAGAACTATTGTTTATTTCGATAAGTATATTTTTTTCCTTAGCTTTTTTAATTAATTCTTCTTCATGAATCGGAAATTTTGGATTTCCAGGATGACCTATAATGTGTACGTTAGGATTATCCATAGTTTTCAGAAATGCAGTGGTGTTTAAATCAGCATTTTCTGTTGCTTCCATCACTGGTTCATGGATACTTGCTATCATTATATCTATTCTCTCCTGTATATCCATAGGTAAATCTAAGTTTCCTTCATAATCTATAATATTAGCTTCACAACCATAAAGCATAGTAACACCAAAAAGCTCTCTTGGAAGAACTTTAAGATTTCCAAAATACCAGTGATGTGGGGCACCAGGCATAGAAGGACCATGATCAGTGGTACCTAAAAGCTGAAGACCTATTTCACTAGCATATTTTGCATTTTCTAATAAAGTTGTGTAAGCATGACCACTGACTATTGTATGGGTGTGCATATCAAGAATATATTTCATATATTATTACTCCTTTCAAACTTTCATTGCTTTATTATATTTTAAAATTTTAATCTATTGTATGCAAATTAGATAGCGGTGTAAAAATTGCAATGTTAAGGTTTCCAACTGTAATTATAATGATATAACAAATTAAAAACAAGTTTACATAGAAGATTTAGTGGATAGAATATGACATACAGTTGTCATATATTTTCTGCTATTATATAGGTAAATAACAAAAGGGAGTGTGTTTGTAATGGAAATAGTTTATTGTCAAAGTTGTGGTATGCCACTTGTAAATGAAAAAGAAATGGGAACAAATGTAGATGGAAGCAAAAACAATGAATATTGCATTTACTGTTTTGAAAATGGTGATTTTAAGGGGGATATGACTATGGAGCAAATGATAGAATTTTGTGTGCCACACATGGTAAATGCCCATCCAGGTACAAGTGAAGAAGAAGCTAGGAAAAGTATGCAGAGCTTTTTTCCTACACTAAAAAGATGGAAGAATAAATAATAATTATGAACTATATTTCTGCAAAAACGATAATTTCAGGTTATGCTAATGGAGATTCATGGTTCGGTATTAATTATAATATGAATATTTATAAGGGGTGCTGTCATGGATGTATTTACTGTGATTCTAGAAGTGAATGTTATGGAATAGAAAATTTTGATATGGTTAGGGCAAAGGAGAATTCTATAGAGCTTATTAGAAAAGAGTTGAAGAGCAAAAGAAGAAAGGGGATTGTTGGAACTGGGGCGATGAGTGATCCTTACAATCCTTTTGAAAAAGATTTGATGTTAACAAGAAATGCATTAGAGCAAATAAACATCTTTAATTTCGGAATATCAGTAGCCACTAAAAGTAATCTTATAACAAGGGATATTGATATCTTGAAAAAAATAAAAGAACATTCGCCAGTGCTTATTAAGATGACTATTACTACATTTAAGGATGAATTATGCAAAAAAATTGAGAGTAATGTTTGTACATCTTTTCAAAGATTTGAAGCCATAAAAAGACTTTCAGAAAATGGTATATTCACAGGAATCTTGCTCATGCCGATTTTGCCCTTCATCAATGATAATGAAGATAATATTATAAAAATAGTAAGAAAAGCAGCCGAATGCGGAGCAAAGTTTATTTTTGCTTATGGCATGGGAGTGACCTTAAGACAAAATCAGAGAGAGCATTTTTACGGCAAACTTACGAAGTTATTTCCAAACCAAAATTTAGTTCAGAAGTATAATACCGTATTTGGAAATGGCTATGAATGTTGTTCACCTAATGCTAAAAACCTTTGGAAAGTGTTTAAACTAGAATGTGAAAGGTTAGGGATACTTTACAGGATGAAGGATATAACAGCAGCTTATAAGTTTGGATATGGTAATAGACAGATGAGCTGGTTTTGAAAAGTTTTTTTCTGATAGTGGTATTATGTATAAGTTATAAAAAAGATATTGTCTCAAATTTAAGAAAGTTATAAAAAACTTCGAGACAATATCTTTTTTATTGACTTCTGATACAGTATCATTCTAATAGACTTTCATTTTAAATTAATTTTCTTTCATAGGTAAGATTATTTCATGCGAATCTCCTATTTTAGCTTTATCAAGAGCAGCTTTTGATAACTCTTTAAATTTTGTTGTAGATTGAGTAGCACCTGTAATTCCATCAATTTTTGACGCAGTTTGAGAATTTATAAGCTGTTGATCAAGTTTTGGAATAAATTCTTTTGGTTCAGTACCATTCTTTTCCTTCATGCTTTTCCCGTAATTAGAATCTTCTGTTTTTAGTTTCCCATTTTTGTCTATATCATTAAAATCAGTCTTTATAATTTTACCGTTCTGAATAACTATAGTAATTTGTGGCTTCCAACCACGTTTATCAGATTTATCATAAGTAGCTTTATAGGTTCCATCTTTATATGTGGCAGAATTTGAGTTTGTACTTTCTTTTGCAGTATTTGTAGTGCTTGTATTTTCTTTATTGCTAGATGTGCTGCAGCTAGTTAAAGCAAAAATAGATACTAAAGCAACAGCTATTAAAGTACTTAACTTTTTCATAATAGATCCCCCCAATTTTATAAGATAGTGTAAAGGTTTTTACACTATTTTTAAAGTTTTCTTTTTATGTTGCCAGATGACAATAAAGTAACATAAAAGGATTTAATCTCCTGTAGATAATTATAACTTATTTATTTTCACACAATCAATATCTTTTAAAAGTGATTTTTAAACTTTATTATATCAAAATAATATGACTATTTTATGTCATATTATTTTGATATAATAAAAATGGTGATAAACATGAAAGTTAACAGATTGATGGAGATAATAATTATTCTTTTAAATAAAAGAACTGTTACATCAAAAGATCTTGCAGAGAGATTTGAGGTATCTCAAAGAACTATTTATAGAGATATAGAAGAATTATCTAGTGCAGGTATACCCGTATACATGAGTAAAGGAAAAGGTGGAGGAATTTCTCTTTTAGAAAATTATACTTTAGATAAAGCCATCCTCTCTGATGATGAAAAAAATAACATAATTTTTGCTCTTGAAACTTTGGAAAGCACAAAACAACTTAAGATAAATAATACTTTAGAAAAGCTTAAGGGAATTTTCGGTAATAGCGGTTATGTGGATTGGGTAGATGTTGATTTTACATACTGGGGAGATAGTAAAGAAATTAATACAAGATTTGAGGAAATTAAATCAGCGATTTTGAAACAAAAAATTTTAAAATTTAAATATGTAAATGCTGAAAGTATCAAAAGTGACCGTACTGTAAAACCTTATAAAATTATTTTCAAAGGTCAAGCTTGGTATTTATGGGCTTTTTGCTGTGACAAAAAGCTTGCAAGATTATTTAAAATTACACGTATGAGAGAAGTAAAAAGTGTTAATGAAAGCTTCGAAAGAGGAGAACTAAGTAAGTTTTTTGAAAAGATTGAAGAACATAACAATATCAATATGGTTAAACTGAAGCTTAGGTTTAATGAAAATATGTTTTATAGAATTGTTGACTATTTTGATGAAGATGAAATTCTACAAGAGTCAGAGGGAACTTATTTAGTAACAACGGAATTTCCTTATAATGAATGGGTGTATTCTTACATATTATCTTATGGAAATGGCGTAGAGGTTATTGAACCAGGTTTCATTAGAAAAGCAGTAGGAGAAAGAATTCAAGGTATGCTAAAAAAATATAATTTATCTTAAATTTATAAATTATTTATTGTAATTGGAAAAACAATGTATTAATATTCTGTTATAATGTAATTAAGGATTGTCCAATAAAGACATAAATGTTTAAAATTAAATAAATTTTGTTTAAAAATGATGAAATGAGGATTAAATATGGCAGAGGTTTTATCGCAAAGCGAAATAGATGCTTTACTTGCAGCTATGGCGGCGGGTGAAGTGATTGGAGAAGAGAGTAATGACAATTCTGCTAATGAAGAAGATGTTCCTTCAACTGTATTAGAAAATAGTCCGAAATTTGATGATAAAGATATACATATACTAGAATATGTTCATAAAGAATATGCTAATGTCTTGACTTCTAGTATTCTTGGAAACTCAAATGGAAGGGTATCATTAGAATTTATACAAGAAATGCGCTACGAAGAATTTATGCATTCTATCCCATACCCTGCTGCTTTAGCTGCTTTTAAATTAAATCCTTTAGATGGATATTTATTATTTGAAACAAGTCCTAGTTTAATATTTCAAATTGAGAATATTCTCTCAGGTAAAACAGAAAGCAAAAAGAAAGATCTAGTGGAGTTTTCGGAAGCTGATAAAAATGCTTCAATGAAGATAGCTGCAAATCTCATAGAATATTTAGAAGAAGCGTGGAGTAGAGTTTTAAAGATTAAGCCTGAAGTTGAATATTTAGAATTTGATTTATCCAAGGTCAATTTATTCTCTAATACTGAGTCTGTTGTTTTAGCATCATTCTCAGTAAATATTGAAGAAGAGATTACTATATTTAATCTATGTATTCCTTATTCAAGTATAGAAAAATATTCAGGAAAACTAGAAGTAAAGAGTATAAAATCAAGTCCGAAACTAAGTAGTAATTTTGGAGATACAAACCTAAATGTAAAAGTGGTATTAGATAATATACAGTTAACTTTAAGGGAGCTTATGGATTTAGAAAAAGGAACAATTTTAAACACCCATAGAAAATATAAAAATAAAGCAATTATATTAGTTGAAGAAAAGCATTGTTTTAATGGCGAATTAGGTTTAATACGTAACCGTAAAGCAGTTAAAATAGTAGATTGTTTAGATAAGGATGTGTGAATATGAGTAATGGACTTTCTCAAGAAGAAATTAATGCCTTATTAGCAGGGGATAATAGTAGTGAAGAAGCAATAGAAAAACCAAAGAGAGGAAGAAAGAAAAAAGCTTCAAATAGTGATGATACTAAAAAAACAGATAAAAGTGAAATTGTTTTAACTGATATCGAAAAAGATTTATTAGGTGAAGTTGGTAACATATCGATGGGTTCAGCTGCGACAGCCTTATCTGATATGATAGGTAAAAAGGTAAATATAACAACTCCAGTTGTGTCTGTTACAACTTTGAAGAAAATGAGAGAGGGATTTGAAATACCTAATATTGCCCTAGAGATAAAGTATATCGCTGGGATTTCAGGGAAAAATGTTTTGCTTATGAAGGTTTCAGATGCGGCAATAGTTGCTAACTTAATGATGGGTGGTACTGGACAAGTTCAAGCTACAACATTATCTGAGATAGAAGAAAGTGCTGTTTCAGAGGCAATGAATTTAATGATAGGCTCGGCAGCTACATCAATGGCAACTATGTTTACAAGAAAAGTCGATATTTCTCCGCCACAGTCAAAAGTTTGGGATTCTGTAACAGCAGATATGTCAGAGGTTGAAGATGAGGAAGAGGTTATTGAGGTAGCGTTTAAGCTAAATATAGAGGATTTAATAGATAGCGTTATAATGCAGGTGATATCGGCAGAAACCGCACAAAAAATAATAGCTATAATGACGGGAACAGAAGTATCAGAGGAGTCTGCTAGTAATGAACAGTCTGCTAATGAGGTACAATCTGCTGGGGTTGTGATTGAAAGTAAGCAAGATGCTGTAGAAAAAATGAAAGAGCAAGCTATAAATAAAGATGAAGTTAAACTAGAGCAAGAGGAAAAGATAGAAAACAATTGTTCTTTAAATAATGATATATCTAGCCTAAAGATGGATAGGGTCGAATATAAACAATTCGGAGATTTTGAAAATCTATCGAAAAATACCAGTTCTATATTTGATATACCATTAAACATACAAGTTGTTTTAGGAAATGCTCAGCGTAGTATAAAAGAAATTATGAACTTTAGTAATGGAACTTTGCTTGAGTTAAATCAATTGGCAGATCAACCAGTAGAACTTCATGTTAACGGAAAAGTTATTGCTTATGGAGAAGTAGTATTAGTAAATGGCAATTTAGGTATAAACATAATAGATGTTAATAAAAATAATATTTAAAAATCTTTTATATGAAATAAGCTATTGCAAAGTATGAATCTGATTTCAATTTTGTAATAGCTTATTTTTGATTTGGGAAAATGATTTCATAACATTAAATAATGAATATTAACTGTATTAATTTTATTATTCAATGTTATACTAGCTGGTAAATGGCCTAAAAGATACCTATTAGTTTAATATTGACAAGGTTTAATTAGTATGGTAGATTTAATACATAAATTAATTTTATGCAATTAAATTTTGCTAAATTTAATTGCATAAATAAATGAGGAGGAATATATAATGTCAATTTATGATTATAAAGTTACTGGAATAGATGGAGAGGAAATACTTCTTGAAAAATATAAAGGAAAGGTATTAATAATAGCAAATACTGCAAGCAAATGTGGATTTACACCACAGTATACAGATCTAGAAAAGCTTTATGAAAAATACAAAGAAGAAGGTTTTGAGATATTAGGATTTCCTTGCAACCAGTTTGCAGAACAAGAACCTGGAAGTAATAAAGAGGTTAAAAATTTCTGTCAATTGAATTATGGAGTGTCTTTCCCTTTATTTGAAAAGATAGAGGTAAGAGGTGCTTCAGCACATCCACTATTTAAATATTTAAGTGAAAAGAGTCCTTTTAAAGGCTTAGATTTAAACCACCCAAGTGGAAAAATATTAAATAGCTTCTTGGAAGAAAAGTTTCCTGAATATCTAATAGGTAATTCTATAAAGTGGAATTTTACAAAATTCTTGATAGACAGAGAAGGAAATGTAGTTGAAAGATTTGAACCTACAACAGAACCTTTAGATATGATTTCTGAAATAGAAAAACTATTATAATCTAAAGATATTATATTAAGTACTTAAATTTGTAAACTAATTAATAATGATGTAAAATGTTATAGAAAATGTTTTGCATCATTAATTAATTATAAGGTTGTGATAAAAGATGAATTATGAATCACTAAAATTAGATAACCAATTATGCTTTGCATTATATGCTTGCGCTAAGGAAATAACTAGAATTTATAAACCAGCATTAGATAAGTTTGGTATAACTTATACTCAATATATCACTCTTCTAGTGCTTTGGGAGCAAGATAATATAACTGTGAAGGAACTCGGGAAAAAGCTTCATTTAGATTCGGGTACTCTTACACCTTTATTAAAAAAGCTTGAAAATATGGGAATATTACAAAGAATAAGAGATAAACAAGATGAAAGAAATGTTTATATAAAGTTAACTGAAAAAGGAGTTAACATGAAAGATGAAGCTTTGGAAATACCAACTAAAGTATTTTGCAGCACTGGTATTTCAGAGGAAGAAGCTATAGGATTAAGAGAAAAACTTAAGGTTCTATTGGATAATCTGAATAATAAAGCGTAGGGTTCCAAATTTTAAAGATGGAATCCTACGCTGATTTTTATAAATTTTATATTGAGAAAGATAAGAGTTCGGGGTGATAAAATTATTTTTTAAGAGTGTTATAAAATTTTGCAAAAGGAAGTAAGTTCTTAAGAACTTCAAGTTCAGTAGTATTGCTACATACTTTATTAATCAATTCATCAAAAAGTTTATTGTCTAGGTTTTTAATTATTGTATCCAAAGAGTTGTCATTTAAATTTTCTAAAAATCTCCTTAAAACAAGCGAGTTATTGTAATTTTTAAATAAAGGTTTTACAAGACTTTCATATTTCTCTAAATTGCATAAGTCATAGGCAGAATATATACCTGTTAATATTGATGCAAATTGTCCAAAGCCAAGTCCAGGAGAAATTGTTCCAAAGCAATTTCCGATGAAATAAGTATTATCAATTATGGGTTTATCACATATACCCATAATATACTGTGTAATTTCAAATTTATCAGTAATTTTAAGATTTTCGCCTAAAGCAGTACATGCTATATCATAAAAATTATCCCATATAGTATCTATGTCTAATTTTATATTATTTGGATAATCTGGATATGCAATAACCAAATTAGCTTCTTTTTCAGAAAAAGGTATCAACCATGCATATCCCTTAGGAATTACGTCGTAGTTAAACCATACATGAGCAATACTTGTTTGAAATTCACCTTCAACAGTGGCGCCTCTAATTGTACAAGTTAGATCGCACCTATAGTTTCCTAATTTGACAGCATAAGCACCATCGCCAGTGGCTAGTATTACGTATTCAAATTCTTTACATAATTGCCCATATTCATAAGTTGAATTAAAATTTATTTTAGATTTTAATTGTCGTTCTAACTGACATTCATAAGAGTTTTCATGTCTGCCTCTAATATTTATATAACCTATCGGACCGTCAATGCTTCCTATTTCATTTTTGGAATGAACCACTAACTTTTTAATCATATCAGTGGCTTTTAAGCTTATCCCGTAAGATTCTTCTAAATACTTTAAGTCATTCTTTATGGGTCTGTTCAGTATGCTAAAGGTGGCTTCACCATTTACAAATCTATCGCCTACACAATTTCTTTTTTCAAAAATAGTTGGTATTATATTGTTTTTCTCTAATGTTATAGCGCAAGATAGTCCGGATAACCCAGCTCCCATAATAGCAACCTTCATGTTACACACCTCCGATTTTATATAGTTTTTCTATTTAAACCAATATGTATACGAAGATTTATTAATATGAATAGTAATTTCAATTATGTAAATTATATAAAATGGATAAATTATCATACAGAATGGGGAATAGATATGAAAATAGGACTTGTAAGACATTTTAAAGTGGATTTAAAGAAAGACTTTTTTATGACATCAGAAAAGTATAATCAGTATATGATTGAATATGAAAAAAGGGACATTATACCTAATGAACTAGTTATAGACAAAGAATGGGATAAATGCTACTGCAGTAGTATGCAGCGAGCTATTACTACTGCAAAAACTATATATCATGGTGACATAATAGTAACCAATAGATTGGTGGAGATATCTTTTGCAGCAATGATAAGCAGCAAAATCCCATTGCCATACCATTTTTGGACTTTAATAAATAGAATAGCATGGTTTAGAGATCATGTCTCACAGCCAGAGGGAAGAACAAAAACTTTAAAGAGAATTAATGAAATTATAGATGAAATATTAGAACAACAAGATAAAAATATTCTTATTGTAAGCCATGCAGGTGCACTATATGAGATAAGAAAGATACTTAAAAGAAAAGGATTTACAGGACACAGATTTATAAAGGCTAGAAATGGGAAGTTGTATGTGATGGAGAATAGCTAAGTTGCTATTTTTATATGTTTAAAAAGAAACAGATTATATAGATACCTGCGCATAAATCAACTCTAGGCGATGGATACCTATATAGAGAAATGCACCAGAAAGTTGACTTATACAAAGGAATGTGTTTTCATCTTTGGAAACACATTCCGGAGTGTAAGTCTACTTTCGGCCATGTTTATCTATAATCTTCTTCTTATACTTATCCAGCCCATCTACAAAGAACTAATCCTTTATACTTATTAAGGTAATCTTCATCACTCATGATCATAGTGAGCTGAGTTTTGGTTATTTTAAATCCATGTGTAGAAAGCAAATGCATACAAATATCATAATTGTAAGTATTGCAATCAATATATATGTTTGAATAATTTATTTCTTTTGCATAGCTATTACATCTATCAAGAATAGAGTCAATAGCTTTTTTATAGTCAACATCCTCACTCAGACAGACAAGCCTTATCTCAAGACAATCAGTAGAGAGTTCTCTTATATGCTTTGTATGACATAGTGCAGCCCCTTTGAATTCACCATTATGTTCTAGTGCAAAGGCAATTCCAAAGTCTTCATATTTGATTAAATGGAGTTGAGAGGATAAATCTAACCCTTGAGATATTTTATCAGAAAGGATTTTTATATTTTCTTTTAAATTCAAATAATTTGATTGATCAGAAATATCAACAATTGTTACTTCATACTCTGGGGATTTGGAAGGCGAATTAAAAGCATATATATCTTTCTGTAAACATAATGAGAGCTTTAAAGGCTTAAAACCCATATTCATATAAAGCCCTACATTATATTTTGATTCTGGCATTGTGTATAGTCCGATATTAGATAATTTCATATCTTCCTTTAAAAATTTTATTGTATAATTAAGTAATTCTTTTCCAATGCCTTTGCCTTGATACTCAGGATCAACGCCAAAGCCACCGAACCAAGCAAAATTACCCCAAATGTGCATAAAGTTGTATCCTACAATTTTATTATTAAGCTCATATACTATGCCAGTATTAGGGCATTTATCTATATATCCTCTAATTCCTTCAACTCTTCTTGGAATATCAAATTTAAAACATTGTTTATCTATCTGCTGAATTTCAGGTATGTGATCATAAGTCATTTTTTTTATCATACATCTTTTAGCAGGCTTGTAGAAATCTAAATAACATTTAAAGCCTACTAATACCTCCTTTCAGTATCATCTACTTTAATCTTTGTTAACTATGTAAATACCGATGCACACCAAAATAAGAGCTACAGCGTTTTTCCATTCTAAAATAGTCTCTCCTAAAAATATTGAAGATAGAATGGCACCGGACACCGGAATTATAAAATTGAATATAGAGATTTCTCCGACTTTGTTATACTTTAAGAGGATTGTCCAAATAGTGAAAGCAATGGCGGAAAGCAGTGATAAATACAATAATATAAGTGTGGAGCTAACTGTGAAGTTAGTGACATAGCCTTTATTAATAATACCTAGAAGAAGTAGTATAATTCCACCGATTAAAAGTTGATAGCCAGTAGTTAGCATAACATCTATATGACCAGAAAGTTTTTTTCCATAAATTGCAGAGGCTGAAAAAGCAAGAGCTGCAATAATTATGAAACCTTCTCCAGTAATTTTAAAGCTGAAGTCTAGTATGTTAGAGTTAAAGTTAACAAGTATCACACCTACAAATCCTAGTATACATCCTAAAGCTTTTTTGAAGGTGATTTTATCATTTGCATATAAAAAGTGGGCTATAATAACACTGAAGAAAGTAGTAGTAGAATTCATTATAGAACCTTTTACACCTGTTGTATTAGATAGACCTATATAGAAAAATATATATTGTAATGTAGTTTGAGTTACACCTAAAATTACAAGTTGCTTTATATTTTTCTTAGATAAAGAGAATATGTTTTTAGAAAAAAACATGGAAATTGCAAGTACCATCAAACCAGCGATTATAAACCTATAGCCTGCAAAAGATAATTTGGAAAATAGATCATCAGTGTTAATTTTAAAGAGTGCATAGCCACTTTTAACTCCAGGATAAGCACTGCCCCACAAAATACAGCAAAAAGATGCTAGAATAATAACTATTTTTTTGTTTGTAAAAAAAACCTTGTTGTCCACTTCTTTTATTCCTTCCGTTGATAAATATAATATAGACACCCACGGCCGACATTTAACTTATACTCCGGGATATGTTTCCAAACTTCAGCACTATAAAAATTTTAAATTATTCTAAAGCTCAGTATTTAAGCAGAGAGCTAAAATCTTTGATTTTATGCGAATCGCTTACTCATCTGACGAAAGGAAGAGGAGTTTCCTTTATAGTCTAAGAAACTTTTATAAACT
>NZ_JAEEGC010000092.1 GCF_019207025.1 Clostridium thailandense
CAAAAGTATTTATCGTGCTGGAAGAATGTCAATATATCCGGTCGCATAAGTTAAGTGTCGGCCGTGGATGCCTATAAAGTCTCAAGTTAGAAGGCTGCTTTAAATATATTCAAAACATCTTGTGTATTAAGTTGCTTAAAGTTTCCTACATTACCGTATCTAGTAGCTTGCTGCGCCATCTTTTCTAACTTATTCTCTTCAATTCCAACCTCTCTTAAAGTAGAAGGAATTCCTAAAGAAATAAAATATTCTTTTGTTTTTTGAATTGCTTGCTTAGCTATGTCATACTTATCTTGATTATCACCGATTTCCCAAACATTAATGCCATACTCAACGAAATTATCTAATGTACTGTCATCTAGGACATATTCCATCCAGTGTGGTGTTAAAATAGCAAGACCTGCACCATGAGTAATATCATAAAATGCACTTAGTTCATGTTCCATTGGATGAACACTCCACTCCGAACGTTTACCATAGCTTAGAAGGCCATTAATTGCAAGACTCGAAGCCCACATTAAATTAGCTCTGGCTTCATAATTTTCAGGATCTTCCACAGCTATTTTCCCATATTTTATACAAGTTTTTAAAAGAGCTTCAGCCATTCTGTTTTGCAGATAAGCCTCTTTTGTCTTTTCAAAATACGCTTCAAAAATATGGCTCATTATATCTGCAGTCCCCGCTGCTGTTTGATTCGCAGGTACTGTAAATGTATATGTAGGATCTAATATCGAAAATTTTGGAGCCATATCTGGGTGTCCTGTCCCTAGTTTTTCGTTAGTATCCATGTTAGTAATTACAGAAAAAACATCCATTTCTGATCCTGTAGCAGATAGGGTTAATATTGATGCAATAGGAAGCACTTTTTTAATTTTTCTTGGATTAACTACAATATCCCAAGCATCACCTTCGTAATAATATCCTGCTGCTACTACTTTTGCACAATCAATAGAACTACCTCCACCTATAGCTAATACTATATCTATAGAATTTTCTCTGCAAATTTCAATACCTTTTCTTACTGTTGTAATCCTTGGATTGGGTTCAACACCTGATAATTCCCAATAATTAATTTGATTTTCTTTTAAAATACTAATAGCTTTATCAAATATACCATTTCTTTTTATACTGCCTCCCCCATAAACTAATAATACTTTGGAACCGTATAATTTTAATTGGTTGCCCAATACTTTAATTTGTCCCTTTCCAAAGAATATCTTTGTTGGTATAGAATAATTAAAATTTAACACAACAGTCACTCCCTCTAAATAGATATTAATTTTGTAACTTATCTTTATCTTATTATATCTATTCTAAATTCATTTTTATCTCTCAGCAATTATTATACCACTAGTTTCCAGTAAGTTGATATATCCTTTGCTGATTTCCTCACAATCACCTAAAATTATTATTCTTAGTATAGTTATATGTTATTAGTTAAGTTATAAACTTTTTTATTTTTTACTATTTTTAAATAAATTCCAACATTGTCATTTATTTATTTTAATTTCCATAATATTCTTGACAAACTAACAGAACTGTATTATTATTAAAAAAATTGTATTATTAAAACTAAATAGTACCTCATCTCCTCCAGAGGTGAGGTAGAGGCGCGATGTCTAAGAGTATATTTATGGAGGCTGGAAGCCTATGAAATATGTAGAAAGGAGCCATCGCCGAAGTCTTAAGCACCTAAAACTTAAGGCTGGGTCTGCATCAAATAGTTGCAGGACTGTCATTAGGATGACTGACCATCCTCCTAATGGAGCGCTATCTCAATACAAGGTCCGAGGGGGAGGTGTGAGTGTGCATTTTTTGAAAAAACATGCACCTAACAGCTTGTTAGGTGTTTTTTGTTCGCCTATTTTGAGGTAATAATGTAAAATTAAACACTAAAGTGGAAAATTTATTTAGAAGGGATTGTTATAATGAGTAATGAAAATAGAATATTAGAACTTACCAAAGTAGATACTGAGTTTAAGAGAGAAATGGGGCTTTTTAGTGCAGTTTCAATTATTGCTGGTATCATGATAGGCTCAGGAATATTTTTTATAGGAACTTTTGTGCTTCAACGTTCACATAACGCTCCAGGTTTTTCTCTTTTAGTTTGGCTAGCTGGTGGAGTCGTTAGTTTACTTGCGGGTCTTTGTTATGCAGAACTAGGCGCCGCTATGCCAAGGTCAGGAGGAGCATATATTTATCTTAGGGAAGCTTATGGACCACTAGTTGCTTTTTTATCCGGATGGACAATGTTTTGGGTTGCTGGATCTGGATCTATTGCTGCCTTAGCTGTTGGTCTTGGAACCTATTTTAGTGCTCTATATCCGTTATCTTCTATTGCTATAAAAATCTTTGCTATTGCAATTATAATTTTTTTAACGGCCATTAACTGTCTTGGAATTAAATTTGGAAGCCTAATTCAAAATATATTTATGGTTGGAAAGTTAGTTCCTATATTAATAATTATTGTTTTAGGACTTGCACTAGGTACACAACATAATTCTATGACTTTATCACCAGGCACAGGTAATTTTACTGGAATTTTTGCTGTAGCCTTAATTGCATCCTTATGGGCTTATGAAGGTTGGACTAATCTTAACACCGTAGCTGAAGAAATTAAAAATCCTAGAAAAAACCTTCCACTTGCTATCATTATAGCCATAACTGGTGTTACAGCTATTTATATACTATTCAATTATGCACTTTTAAGAGTGCTGCCAGCTAGTGTTATAGCCTCTGATGCAAAGCCAGGTGCTACAGCAGCCATATCGCTTTTAGGTTCTGCTGGTGGAGTTTTAGTTACAATTGGAGCATTTCTTTCTATATTTGGTTCTTGTAATGGATGTGTACTTACCTTTCCGCGTTTATATTATGCTATGGCAAAGGATGGCCTCTTCTTTAAATGGTTTGAAAATATTCATCCAGAACATAAAACTCCAATTCCAGCTTTAATTGCATCTGCTGTCGTATCAATTTTATTGATTTTTACAGGAAGCTTTCAACAGCTTACAACAATGGTAGTTTTCTCTCAATGGATATTCTACATTCTTGCTATATGTTCCGTATTTATACTAAGAAAAAAATATCCTAAAATGGAGAGACCATATAAGGTATGGGGATATCCAGTACTACCAATATTAGTAATAATAGTTTCATCTTTTATACTTATAAATACTTTATTTGAAGACCTCCATTCTTCTCTAATAGGACTATTAGTACCATTGATAGGTATACCTGTATATTATATATTCAAAAATAAAATGATTAAATCAAATAAAGTTGAAAAAGATACAGAAAAAATATTATAGACCGGAGGAACTAAAATGGATCTTATATTAATAAACGGAAAAGTTCACACAATGGACATGCTAAATAAAATTACAGAAGCAGTTGCTATCAAAAATGGAAAAGTAGTTAAAACAGGAACATCTTCTGAAATTTTTGCTCTCAAAACTAACATTACAGAAATTATAGATTTAAAAGGTAAAGTAATATTACCTGGTTTTAATGATAGCCATATGCACCTTTTAAATTTTGCAAATAGCTTAAGTATGATCGATTTAAATAGCTGTTCATCAATAGAAGAATTAATCGAAAGAGTTAAAACTTTTATTAATGCTAAGAACCTTGTGAAGAATAAATGGATAAGAGGAAAAGGCTGGAACCAAGACTATTTTAAAAAGGAAAAAAGGTTTCCTACTAAATATGACTTAGATAAAATCTCCACTGAATATCCTATAGTCATAACTAGAGCCTGTATCCATATATGCGTAGTTAATAGTAAGGCTTTAGCGTTATTAGGTATAACGAAAGAAACTCCTCAGGTTGAAGGAGGTCAATTTGATATAGATAAAAACGGTGAACCTATAGGTATTTTTAGAGAAAAAGCTCTTTCCCTTGTTTATGATAAAATTCCAAGTCCAACTTCAGAAGAGCTAAAAAATATGATAAAAGAAGCAACTTATTACGCAAACAGTAAAGGATTAACATCTATTCAATCTGATGACTTTACCTCAATCCCAGGTGTTGACTATATTCAAGTTATAAATGCCTATAACGAATTAAAGGAATCTGGTAATTTAACCTTAAGAGTTAACGAGCAGTGTTTGCTGCCTGCCAAAGATAAGCTTGAAAAGTTTCTTAAGGAAGGCTTTACTACAGGACAAGGTGATGAATTTTTCAAAATTGGTCCTCTTAAGCTATTGGTTGATGGTTCTTTAGGTGCAAGAACCGCCGCTTTGTGTAAGCCCTATTTTGATGATCCTTCGACTTCAGGTATATTAGTCTATGACCAAAAAGAACTTAATGAGCTTATATTAACAGCTCATAATTCAGGAATGCAGATTGCTGTCCACTGCATAGGTGACAAAGCTATGTATATGACTTTTGAGGCATTTCAAAAAGCATTAAAAGTTAACCCTAAAAAAAATCATCGTCATAGTATTGTTCATTGCCAAATAACTGATGAAATCTTACTAAATAAATTTAAAGAGTTGGACATAATTGCTCATATTCAACCAATCTTTATTCATTATGATTTACACATGGTAGAAGATAGAATAGGAAGAGAAAGAATGAAAAGTTCTTATGCCTTTAAGACTATGATACAAAAAGGTATTCACATAGCTTTAGGTACTGATTGTCCTGTCGAAGCACTTGACGTTATGCCTTCAATATACTGTGCAGTAACTAGAAAAGATCTAAATGGATATCCTGAAAAAGGGTGGATGCCTGAGGAAAGACTATCTATTGAGGAGGCTGTCTATAATTATACTATGGGAAGTGCTTATGCTTCTTTTGAGGATACTATTAAAGGATCAATTGAAGAAGGTAAACTAGCAGATATGGTAGTTTTATCTGAGGATATTTTTGAAGTTGACAAAGATAGAATAAAAGATCTAGAGGTGGAAATGACATTATTAGGCGGAAAAGTTATATATAAAAAATAAGAGGCTGTTGCGCCATATAGGGTTGCACGGCCGACACTTAACTTATACCATCAGAATTATTGGTGATATTTGGAAAATATAAATATACTTTTAGATGCCAATTGACAGAGGACATAGGACAGTGAAGGTGAGTTTTCTTCCTTACGTCAGAAAACTAATTTATTTTTTAGGCTTGTTTTGCTAATGCAAAATATCGCTTATTTAGATATTCAAAAAGTAGTCCTGTCAAACCAGAGAGCAAGAGTTTCTTTTAAATTAAAGATTTTTCGTAGTGTAACGAAGAAAAATCCTCCTTCACTGTCATCTGTCAATTGTCCTCTGTCCTCTAAAAACATTTAACTTGAGTTAACTGTTACCAATAAATATTTTTTACAAGTCAACTTTCGGCCGTGTTTGTCTATAAGTGCGACAACCTCTTGTCTTATTTTTTAACCGCCGATTTGATACATCATTTTTGCACTGAGACTTCCTTGCTCTTCTAAATGATGTTCAGAAGGCTTGTTTGATATTATTTTTTTCAAAACTTCAGCTAATATTCCTTCATTTTTTATATATTTCTTTATATCATATTCTTCCTCTGAATGAAGACAAGGTTTTATTGTTCCTGTAGATGTAAGTCTTATTCTATTGCAATCTTCACAGAATTTACAGCTTATAGGCCTTATAAAACCTACCATACCTTTGGCATTAGGTAATTTATAAAGTTCTGCAGTACTGCTTTTTTCATTATTTACAGAGATAAGGCTATCGAATTTTTTTATAATCTCATCACATTTTATACTTCCTTTTTCATATATACCAAAGGCCTCACCCATTGGCATTAGTTCTATGAATCTCACATGTATTGGAAGTTCCTTTGTAAGATTCATAAAGTTCTCAATTTCATCATCATTTATGCCCTTTAAAAGCACTGAGTTTATTTTAATCTGTCCATATCCAAGGCTTATACATTTTTCAATAGCTCGAATAACACTTTTTAAACTTCCACCTCTAGTAATCTTATAAAATCTATCTTCTTTTAAAGTATCTAAACTTATATTTACTCTATTTAAACCTGCTTTTTTTAATTCTTCTGCCGAATCATATAATAGGATACCATTAGTAGTTATAGATATATCCTTAATTCCTTCAATTTTAGAAGTTTCATGTATAAGTTTATCTATTCCTTTTAAAATAAGCGGCTCTCCACCAGTGTATCTTATTTTATTTATACCGATTTTAGCAGTTGCCTTTACTACTTTTACTACATCTTCAAATCTTAATATATCCTGATGATGAAGCTTTTGTACTCCTTCCTCTGGCATACAATATATACATCTTAAATTGCATCGATCTGTCAGGGACACTCGTAAGTAGTTTATGTTTCTTCCATACTTATCAATCATAATATCCATCCCCTAAATTTATTTTAATTACACCTTTTCTCGTTATTATATATTTACAATTTATAAACATATACTTTTTGATCCTTAAGAATTCCTTCTGCATTTTTGTTAACCTTTACATAACCCCATGCTTTAGTAAATCCACTTATAGCTGCAGACTTAGTAAAAACAGGTACCGCTGTATATTCTCCTTCTACAGCATTAATAGTAACTGGAAGATATTCTTCTCTTCCATGTGTTTTTCGATAATTAATACTAAACTTACATTGAATAGGATAGTCTTTTTCTTCAGTGCTTGTTATCTTTTGCATAAGATATCTAACTAATGTTTTATAAATTACCGCACAGGATAGTGGATGACCTGGCAATCCGAATATAGGCTTATTCTCTATTTTTCCTACAATAGTTGGCTTACCTGGCTTTATTGATATTCCGTGAAGAAGTATGCCTGGTTCCCCTAAAGAATCTATAACTTTTGCAGTTTGATCCTTTTTTCCTACTGAACTTCCTCCAGATATAAGAACTATATCACACTCATTGATAGCTTTTTTCGCACTATGTAACAATTTTTCATAATCATCTCTTATTACTCCATAAAATACTGGTTCTCCAGCATCTTCAATCACAGAAGAGTATAAAAGATATGAATTAATATCTCTGATTTGACCTAATTCTGGCTTTTCTTCTGGAGATACGATTTCATCTCCTGTTGAAATTATTGCTACTTTAAGTTTACAAGCAACTGGTACCTTGGTAATTCCAAGACTTGCCAGCATCCCTATACTATAAGGTTTGAGAAGAGTCCCTGCTTTGAGTACAGTTTCTCCTAATTCCACATCTTCATTTTCATTAAATACGTTTTCACCAAAACTTACAGAATTACTTATTAATATTGTATTATTCTCTACTTTTTCAGTATACTCTATCATAACTACGCTGTCCGCACCCTCAGGTATCATGCCTCCTGTAGGAACATACATACATTCACCAGAAAGTTTTAATGCTTCTGTAGGCATTTTACCCATTATCACTTCTCCTTTTAATCTCAAGGCAGAAGGTGCACTTTCACTAACTCCTTGGACATCTTCATGCTTTACCGCATAACCATCAACTGTAGATTTTTTAAACCCTGGGATATTTAAAGGTGATATAATATCTTCATATAGTATTCTATTATTACATTCTTTAATATCTATCAATTCTTTTTCTAAACTTATAGAAAAATTAGTGTCTATGATACTTTTTGCTTCTTCAACAGATATCATTTTATAAAAATCCATTTTTAATAACCTCCCATATTTAATAGTATCTTAATTTTCCCCTTACCTGTCATTTTCAACGCCACAAATACATAATAATTTACACTAAAAATAAGATTTAATTTAAAAACACTATATACTCTCTTTAAAATAAATATTTCTTTTGAATGCAAATTTTATTGTTCAATTTTTGATCAAACCAAAATTTTATAAATATTTTGTTTTTTATATAATAGTATACTTTTTAATATATGTTGTCAATAATTAAGATATTTTACTGTATACTTTAATGCATATTTTCCTATATAATCTATTTTTTTTAATCTTACTAAATTTGTTCGATATTTGATCAATATTTCATAATTGTAAAAACAATTCACTTAATGTTCGGAATAAATTCATTCTAAAAACTATATTTTCTTATCTTAGCCTTATATTGCTTTTTTTTGTGACATTTGAGATAATGAAAAAGTAACAAAATATTACCTATCTAAAGAATACAACTATGCCAATTATATTATTACATTATGTAACTTCCATATTATTGAAAGGTGGGAATATCTAGTGAAATTAAAAAAACTTATATTTTTATCTGTTTTATTCGTATTCTTAATAACTAATGTGACATTAGCAGCAGCAGCATATGTGAAAGACGATGCCGGAGTACTTAGTGCCTCTACAACAGAACAAATCAATAGTAACTTTCAAAAATTAGAAAAGAATACCGGTGCCCAAGCAAGAATTGTTATAATAAAATCTCTTCAGGGAAAAAACATGAATGACTATGCTGACAGTCTTGTAAAAACAATGACTTCTACAGATAAGTATGCTATCTTTATTGTAGCTACGGCAGATCATAAAAGTAAATTTCTATTTGGAGCTGGCTTAAATGCAGTATTTACTTCTTCCGAAGCCAATAGAATTGCAAAATTACCAGATTCAGATTTCAAAAAAAGTGACTTTAATACAGGAATTTTAAAAATAGGAAAAACAATTGATGAAGATATTACAACAAAGGCTGTCAAAACAGGACAAGTTAAAGTTGTAGATAACGGATTAAGTAAAACTGTTCAAGCAAAACAAAATCATACAGGATTAATTATATTTTTAATAATTGCTGCATTGATAATTATAATTACAGTATATTATATTAAAAAGAAAGGAAAAGAAAGAGTTGATAGATTCGCACGAGAAAATGGTTTAAATGGTGATTCCTCTCGAAAAAGCAACCATTTTAGATCTGCTAACTTATCAGAAGAAGAACCGATTTATAACAAATATTCGAATAGTACAAATCCAACTCAAGGGGAAAGGAATGTTGTAAATAATACCACCGTTATCAATCAAAATGGAGGATACGGTAACAACGGAAGCGGTTTTGTAGAAGGAATGATTGTTGGCGAAATGTTAAGTCATAATCATCACGATAGTAATCATTATGTGCATGATGATGATTACCATGATAACTCCTATAACCATAATGATTACAGTAATGATAATACCGATTCTACTTATATAGATGATGATACAAAATTAAGTAGTGGAAGCTGGGGAATGTCTAGCGGAGAATCCGATTGGGGTAATTCCTCTAGTGATAATTCTTACAGCGATAGTTCCTCTGGCAGTTCAGATTGGTAAAAAAACAAAAATCAACTTATACGAAGGAGTATAAGTTGATTTTCTGCTTTTTATCCTTATGGATTCTAAAATTCTACTTTTACTTTTGCTTCTACAGCTTCAAGTAATTCTCCATTTGCTAAAAGTTCGTCACATTTATCTAATTCAACATACATAACTTTGTCTTCTTCCACAAAACTTACATGTTTTCTTAATGTATTATAAGCTGCTTCTGTACCTTTTCCAAGTTTTAAGCCATCTCTAAAGTCTATAGCCTGACAAGCAGCCATAAGTTCTGTTGCAAGTACTCTTCTAACATTCTTGGAAATTTCTAAGCCCTTTCTAGCAGCAATAGTACCCATACTTACATGGTCTTCTTGGTTTGCTGAAGAAGGAATAGAATCTACTGATGCTGGGTGAGCAAGCACTTTATTTTCTGATACTAAAGCTGCAGCTGCATATTGAGTAATCATAAATCCAGAGTTTAATCCACCATTTTTTACAAGGAAAGGTGGTAAGTCATTTAATTGGAAGTTTACTAATCTTTCAAGTCTTCTCTCTGATATGTTGGCAAGTTCAGCTACTGCAATTCCAAGGAAATCAAAGCTTAATGCCATAGGTTGTCCGTGGAAGTTTCCACCAGATATTACATCTCCATTTTCGAATACAATTGGATTATCTGTAGCAGAGTTAATTTCTGTTTCTACTCTCTCTTTTACATAGTTTATAGCATCTTTGCTAGCACCATGTATTTGTGGTATACATCTTAGAGTATAAGCATCTTGTACTCTTAATTCTCCTTGATTAGTTACAAAAGTACTGCCTTCTACTAAAGCAAGCATATTTTTAGCTGTTTGAATTTGTCCTGCATGTGGTCTTACTTCGTGAACTCTTGGATCATATGCTGTTCTTATTCCTCTTAATGCTTCTAATGTTAAAGCTCCTATTACATCACTAAGTTTCACAAGATTCATTGCGTTATGTAGCGCTATTGTACCTACTGCAGTCATTGCTTGAGTTCCATTTATTAATGCTAATCCTTCTTTAGCTACAAGGTCAATAGTTTCTATTCCTGCTTTTCCCATAGCTTCTTTTCCGGATAAAATTTTGCCTTCAAATTCAGCTTCACCTTCACCAAGCATTGGCAATACCATATGTGAAAGTGGTGCTAAGTCTCCTGATGCTCCTAGTGATCCTTTTTCAGGTATACATGGATGTACTCCTTTGTTAAGCATAGCTATAAGAGTTTCTAAAGTGCTTATTCTTATTCCTGAAAATCCCTTTGCTAGAGCATTAGCTCTAAGTAACATTATAGCTCTTACTATATCTGTAGAAAACTTTTCTCCTGCACCACAAGAGTGAGATATTATTAGGTTTCTTTGAAGAGTTTTACATTGTTCTCCTGATATAGTTACATCTGAAAATTTTCCAAAACCTGTAGTAATTCCATAAACTGTTTTCTCATTTTCAACGATATCATCTACTATTTTTCTTGATTCTATAACCTTTTTCTTAGCTTCCTCAGTAAGACATACTTCGTAGCCTTTACATGCAACATTTATTACGTCCTCTATAGTTAAGTTATATCCGTTTAATTTTACAATCCCCATGTTTTTCCTCCTTCTTGGTACAGCCTTAAATGCTATGCCAATTTACTTTCTATAATATTCATAATTTCTTCTTTTCTTTCTTTACTCTTTTTAAGTAAATCACTGCATTTATCTCTTAGCTCTTTTTTGCGAGCTTCATCTTTTAAACCTAAAGTATTTATTTTTACGTTTAGTACCGCTCCCTCAACTGCAGTTTCTACTAAAGATGCAGCAACACCTGCATCTGATATTGCGTTTTCGTTTCCATGTATTACTGCTATATGTACATATTCATATATTTTTAATGCTTTTTCTGCTACTGATAAAGGAATATCAATAGAAAGCTTATTACCTTCATTTATTTTCTCTTTTCTAGCAGCAATTTCTTCTTCAGTATTTTTAGGCATCTTAAAAGCTTTCATTAAATCTAAGAAAGCATTGGTATCTCTTTCCATAAGTTCTAAGAATTCTTCCTGAGATACACTAACTTCTTTGAAAGCATTGTCAATTTTTCCTTTTAACTGCTCATCGTATTCGTTATACTCTTTCTTTCCTATAGTAAGGTTAAACACCATACTAGCTAAAGCACTTGCTAGTGAAGCAGAAAGTGCTGCTATACTTCCACCACCTGGAGCTGGAGATTTTGAACCTAATTCTTCTACAAAACCTTTTACTGTTAAATTTTGAAGCATTTTTTACTTTCCCCCACTTCATAAATATTAATATGAAACTTTTCCATCCTGCACAACTATTTTTCCGTCTTTAACTACTTTATCTACTGCATTTACTCCGAAATGATAGAATAAGTAATTTAAGTTTTTAGCATTGAAAATAGCTAAGTCTGCTTTTTTGCCAACTTCTATACTTCCAATTTCTTTTTCTCTGCAAACTGCACAAGCAGCATTTATAGTCATTCCATTTATTATCTCTTCTGGCATCATTCTAAGTCCAAAGCAAGCAAAGGTCATAGTGCTTTGCAAAGATTCAGTAGGCGAGGTTCCAGGGTTACAGTCAGTAGATAATGCTACTGGAACACCTTCTTCTATCATTTTTCTTGCTCTTGCAAAGGTATCTAACATTAAATAAAAAGATGTAGTTGGCAATATCACAGCAATAACCTTGTTATCTGCCATAGCTTTTATCCCTTGGTCCGAAGCTCCTACTAGATGTTCTGCAGATACAGCCTTAATTTCTCCGGCAAGCTCTGCTCCACCTATTGATTCTATCTCATCTGCATGGATCTTAGCTTTTAAACCTAAAGATTGGCCTGCTTTTAAAATCTTTCTAGCTTCTTCTACAGAGAAAACTCCTTCTTCACAGAAACAATCAACAAAATCAGCTAATTCATGTTCTTGAATATAAGGCATAACTTCATTAATCATTAGGTCTATGTATCCATCTCTGTTTTCTTTATACTCTTTAGGTATAGCATGTGCACCCAGGTAAGTTGAAATTACATCCATAGGATGATTTTTATTTAAGCTTTTATTTACTTCCAACATCTTTATTTCATTTTCAAAATCTAAAGCATAGCCTGACTTGCTCTCTACTGTTGTAGTACCATGTGCAAGCATTAAATCTAATCTTTTCTTTGTTTCAGCTTCCAGCATTTCTTTGGAGGCTTCTCTTGTTTTAGTTACATTGCTTAATATTCCACCACCAGCATTAAGTATGTCTATATATTTCATTTTTTGCAATTTTAAAGGCAATTCAAATTCTCTTGAACCTGCATATACTACATGAGTGTGGCTATCTATAAGTCCTGGAGTTACTGTCTTACCTTCAGCGTCTATTACCTCAGTGTCATCCTTTAAATACTTTTTATAGCCATCACCACTGCCTACATCCACTATAAGATTATCTTCTATTACTATATAACCATTTTCTATTATTCCAGCATCTTTTAATTGTTCCTTAGTCTTAGGGTAGCTGCCGGCACAAGTTACCAGGCAGCCTATATTTTTAATTATCATATAATTTCCTCCACTACTTAAAGTATTTAGAAACGGCTTCTTTCACTGCAGCTTCATCTGCTAAATATGGAAGTGTTACGTGATCTGTTCCTTCATGATTTTTATTAAATTCTATAACCGTTTCAATTGAATGTTCATTTCTTGCCCATGAACGTCTTGAAACTCCACCCATAACGTCCCAGCTAAGTGCTGATTTAATTATCTCGTCTGCTCTATAGCTTCCATCTAGTACTAATCCAAAACCTCCGTTTATAGATTTTCCTATACCAACACCACCACCATTATGAAGAGCAACTAAACTCATACCTCTAGCAGCATTTCCTGCATAACACTGAACAGCCATATCCGCCATAACATTACTTCCATCTTTAATGTTTGATGTTTCTCTAAAAGGAGAATCTGTTCCACTAACATCATGGTGATCTCTTCCCATCATTACTGGTCCTATTTCACCTTTTCTTACCATTTCATTAAATTTAAGTGCTATATTTATTCTTCCAATAGCATCTTGATATAATATTCTTGCTTCAGTTCCTACTACCATTTTATTCTTTTCTGCGTCTTTTATCCAGTTGTAGTTATCTCTATCTTGATATCTTCTGTTAGGATCTATACATTCCATTGCTGCATGGTCTGTCTTAATTAAGTCTTCTTTCTTTCCACTTAAGCAAACCCATCTAAATGGTCCATAACCATAGTCGAATAATTGTGGTCCCATTATATCTTCTACATAAGAAGGGAAAATAAATCCGTCTTTTTCATCTATTCCATTCTTAGATATTTCTTGAACACCAGCATCATATACTGCTTTCATAAAGGAATTACCATAATCAAAGAAATAAGTTCCTTTTTCTACTAAAGCTTTTATTAATTCAAAATGACGTCTAAGTGTCTTATCTACTAATTTAACAAAGGTTTCTCTATCTTCACCAAGAAGTCTTGTTCTTTCTTCAAAAGTAATTCCACTTGGACAATATCCGCCTTCATATACGTTATGACAAGAAGTCTGGTCTGATAGTAATTCTATCTTCATATCATTTTTAACTGCATATTCAAGTAAGTCAACTATATTTCCATGATATGCAATAGATATGCTTTCTTTCTTAACTCTGTACTCTTTAACTATTTCAAATATTTCATCTAGATTTGAAGACATTTTACCAACCCAACCTTGGTCAAGTCTTGTCTTAATTCTTGATTCATCTACTTCTGCAATTATACCAATACCATTTGCTATTTCTACAGCTTTTGGCTGAGCACCACTCATTCCACCAAGCCCTGAACTTACAAAAACATGTCCAGCTAAGTCACCATCATTTGGAATTCCAAGCTTCATTCTTCCAGCATTAAGTAAAGTGTTAAATGTTCCATGAACTATACCTTGTGGTCCTATATACATCCAACCACCAGCTGTCATCTGTCCATAGTTTGCAACACCCATTTCTTCTGCTACTTCCCAATCCTTTAAGTTGTCAAACATACCAATCATCATAGCATTTGTTATTATTACTCTTGGAGCATTTGGGTTAGATTTAAATAATCCTAGTGGATGTCCTGATTCTACTACTAATGTTTGATCTTGAGTCATAACTTCTAAGTACTTCATTATAAGTCTATATTGCATCCAGTTTTGACACACGCTTCCTGTTTCACCGTAAGTAACTAATTCATATGGATATAATGCTACTTCGAAGTCTAAATTGTTATCTATCATAACCTGGAAAGCTTTACCTTCTACACAGTTTCCTTTATATTCATCAATAGGTTTTCCATGAATTCTTCCTTCTGGACGGAATCTATATCCATAAATTCTTCCTCTTGTAGTTAACTCTTCTAAAAATTCAGGAATTAATTGTTCATGAAACTCCGATGGAATATATCTCAAAGCATTTTTTAAAGCAATTTCAGTTTGAGCTTGAGTTAAATGAAATCCTCTATCTGGTGCTCTTCTTATTCCTTCCTGAAATTTAGGCATTTCTGGCAATACGTCATCTAACTTTACTGTCATTGCATTTTTAATATCTATGTTTGTATTCATAACATTTCCTCCTTTTATTCGGAACACTGAGCAGTTAACCCTACTCCCTCCCGCTCGTGAATTACTTGTCAAAGGTCATTTTAACCCTTAATCTCCTTGTTTTTTAAATTATTCAGTTAATCTTGATTCTAATACTTGATTTACATCAAAGTTTTCAATCTGAAGATAATATTCTGCACAATCTATTAAAGCTTTCATTGGAATAAGACCTATAACTTCAGCACCAACTACTGGTACCCCATATCTTTTTGCTTCCATTTTAACCATTTCTTGAATAGTATATACAGATGTTTTTTCATAATTCACCATATTTATTGAAACTTGAGCTATGTTTCTTTCAGTTAACATTACTCCAACAGCTTTAGCATATCTAAGTCCACCACTCATATGTCTTATTTTTTTAGCTATAGCATTTGCTATTTCTATATTATCTGTACCTAAGTTTACGTTATACGCTATTAATGGGAATCTTGCTCCTATTACAGTTGCTCCACTCTTTACATTCATTTCACATGGTCCGAAATCTGGTTTCCACTCAGGTTGTTTTATTTTTTCAAAGAAACCTTCATATTGTCCTTTTCTTACGTTTGCTAAATTTTGTCTTTCTGGACACGATGCAGCATCTTCATATAAGTAAACAGGTATATTTAACTCTTCTCCAACTTTTTTTCCTAACTCTTTAGCTAGTTCAACACATTCTTCAGTAGTTATATCTTTTATTGGAATAAAAGGAACTACGTCTGTAGCACCCATTCTTGGATGTGCTCCTGAGTGTTTACTCATATCTATAAGTTCTGAAGCTTTTTTAATAAGTCTAAAAGCAGCTTCTTTTACTTGTTCTGGTCCTCCTAAGAAAGTTACAACTGATCTGTTATGATCTTTATCTGAACAATAATCTAAAAGCTTTACGCCTTCTGTTTTTCTAACTTCATCTACAACTTTTTCAATTAATTCTTTATCTCTACCTTCACTAAAATTAGGTACGCATTCTACTATTTTTGCCATGTTGCTTTTCCTCCTTGATTTGTTTCTTATTTGTTTTCATTATATCGTTTACACATCTATAAAGCGTCTATTATAGAAATTTTTATTAAAAAATATAAATAAAATTTAATTATCTTTATTGACGCTAAAGCATTCACGAAGTTCATATTGTAATAAATTCCATGCATAGATCAATATTCTTTTAGTTTCTTAAGCCACTATTGATACAGACACCTACGGCCAAAAGTTGATTTACACTCCGGAATATGTTTCCAAGCTTCAGCACTATAAAAATAGAATTGTCCTAGATAAATCTTAGCAAAAAATTTATCTAGGACAATTCTTATAATTTAAAATATAGACTTTTTTAATACCTAAGTTATATGTAAACTTCTCCTTCAGCAACTATAGTTACATCACCTTTTAGGTAAATGTCCTCAATCTGGCCATTTCTTACATTAGTAAGGACATCTATAGTTCCACCTGGCTGGTTTACTTTTTTGTCTATACTATTGTGGGACTTTAAGGACAATACTACACCAAGTGCAGCAGTACCTGTTCCACAACCTCTTTCCCATATAATACTTCCTGTGTCTTTAACGTAGACAAGTGGTGTTATAAAATCTTTTTCTTCATTGTAAAACATTATACCAAGGGCACTGTAAGATAACGGAGAAAGTTCTTCTACAAGCTTTAAAAGCAATCCTTCACCTGGAAGGTCATTCCCTGTAGATATTACTGCATGGGCTATTCCATCAAACTCTACGATAAATCCCTTATAATCAATTCCATTGTAATTAATTTCAACAGAACTTATTGACTTATGCAGTGGAATTTTAACTTTTACTTCAAAGCTATTATCAGTTAGCTGTCTAACTTCACCGTAAAGAATCTGCTCAACTCCTGATGCTTCAAAAGGAACAATGTACTTATCATTTTCCAATTCAAAGGAACTATATCCCCTTTGAACCATTATTGCAGCAAAAGCTCTCGAAGCATTGCCACAAAACTCTCCCCCCATCATATGAAGCCTTGAACAACTTTCTGGAAGGTTTGGCCTTTCAATAAACCCTACTTGTTCAGCATGTAAATTGTTATAATTCATAAGTTTATTTGCTACTTCTGGATACATTGATCTTGGAAGAGGATCTAGTATGAATATTGTCATATTTTCAGTTGGATTTACCTTTATAAAATTCAATTTCATTAAAATACCCCCTACTTTTGTCTTATATAATATAATAACTCATATTCTGATAACTTTATTTTACCAAAGTTATGCGGAATATGAGTTATAAATTTTACCTATTCAGCTATTTTTTCTTCTACATGTACAAAGTCACATTCCATTATAGGAACTATCTTTGTATTATGTGCTTTTTTGTATCCAAAATAGAAACATAAAAATAAAGGAATAATACCATAGTTAGTTATAAAATCAAACCAACTGAAGGTTTCTGCTTGGAAGATCCATATATTAGCACCAAATAAAACAATAATGCAAAGTATCATTCCGAATATAGGTCCAAATGGATACCACAATGCTTTATATTTTAAATCTTCAATTTTTCTACCTTGCGCAACATAAGCTTTTCTGAATCTGTAATGACAAATTGCTATTCCAAACCATGCTATGAAAATTGTAAGCCCAGATAAATTATAAAGAATATAGTATATCTTTCCATCTCCTACAAGTGATGCGAAAAATGCTGTTGATGCAATAACTGCTGTAAGAATAAGTGCATTTACTGGAACTCCTCTTTTATTTACCTTAGCAAATATTTTTGGAGCTTTTCCACCTTTAGCCATAGCATATACCATACGAGATCCTGCATAAAGTCCTGAGTTACCACAGGAAAGAACAGAAGTTAATATAACTGCATTCATTATTGACGCAGCAGCAGCAATGCCAGATCTTTGGAATACAATAGTAAATGGGCTATATGCTATTTCTGATACACCATTTTTTAATAAATTTGGATCAGTAAAAGGAATAATGAAACCAATAACAACAATTGCACCAATGTAAAAAATAAGTATTCTCCAGAAAACTGTATTTATAGCTTTTGGTACATCCTTTTCAGGATTTTCAGATTCACCAGCAGCGAGTCCAACTACTTCTGTACCAGCAAATGAAAATCCAGCTGTTAAAAAGCTCATAAGTATTGCCATTCCACCACCTACAAATGGGGCCGAATTACCTTTTCCATCATTCAGTGTCCAATTACTAAGACCTGTTGAATGACCTCCCATGATTCCAAATATCATAAGTACACCTACAACAAGAAATACAAGAATTGTTACAACTTTTATACTTGCAAACCAGTATTCACCTTCACCATACGCTCTTGCAGACATTAGGTTTAAAGCAAGAAGAATAACTAAAAATCCCATACTCCAAAATGTAGTTTGAGTATTAGGTAGCCAAAACTTAATTACAAGTCCAGCTGCAACTAACTCTGCTGCAACAGTAATTGCCCAGTTAAACCAATAATTCCATCCTAACGCGAATCCAAGTGCTGGATCAACAAATCTTGACGCATAAGTTTCAAAAGAACCAGAGCTTGGTATCATTGTTGCCATTTCCCCGAGTGATGTCATTAAAAAATATACAAGAATTCCCATAAGTCCATATGCCACAATTGCACCACCTGGTCCTGAAGTGCTGATTGTGTTACCACTGGTAAAGAATAGACCTGTTCCAATTGCACCTCCTATAGCAATCATGTTCATGTGTCTTGTTTTTAGACTTCTTTGTAATTCACCTTGCTGTTTTTCTTCCAAATTTGTGGCCATTAAAATTCCCCCTCGTCTAATTCGTAACAAAATTTAGATTGCATCATATGCCGATAACGTTTTCACATTTAGCGGAATATTTTTTGAAAAATTTAATAATTAACTTTATTATTAGCTATAGCTTCTTTTATTATATCTAACATACATCTTTAAAACGTCTACAAAACGACTAATTGTTAAAAATTTCTCTTAGATTTAATTATTTTTTATTGACGCATGAAATGTGACTGTTGCATTTAGGCAGAGAGAGGTTACCAAAGCTTTTATAATGACGAAGCTTGGTAACCTCTCTCAGAGTATAATTCTACTTTCTGGTATAGTTACTTGTAAATGCAACATCCCCATTATTTATTAGTTTATACACAACATCTATTTGATGCTGATCTTTTACTTCCTTTAAGTATTTTATCCCCTGTTTAACGTATTCCTCCAGACTTTCATTTAAATAATTTTCAAAAGTTCGTTTTATATAAATGTTGTCATCCATACTAATTTTTATCTCTGTCTTTACTCTGAATACCGTTCCTATTTCTTTAGGATTCTTTAAAGCTTTTGAGTTTTCATCCGCATTTTTTAAATATTTTAAGGCCCCATCATAATTTTCTTCACTAATTGCAATTAATGCCATAAAAGCTTCAGCAATTGCCTTTCCCCAAATAGAGTCAAATTGTCTATAAATATTCAATGCATTTTGAAAGTATCCTTTTGCTAAATTGCAATTTCCCATATAATAAGAAGTTTCGCCTGCATTAGTTTGAAATAAAGCAACACTTGTTAATACATTTTTTTCATCACACAATTCTATAGCTTTATTATAATATTGTAATGCTTCTGAAAATTTACTATTTTTCTTTCTTATGTCACCTATATAATTATAACAAGCAGCTATGTTTAAAGCATACTGGTCCGAAATATTTTTAGTACTACTTAATGTGTTTATTGATTCTTGTATTAGTTTCTCTGCTTCTTCATATTCTCCAATCATTTTATTATATAAAGCTTTAAGTCTTAATAATATTCCTATCTCATTATGATAATCGCATTTCTGTGCCAAACTTAGTCCCCAGTTTATATATTCTATCATTTTTTCAGTTTTGTTTGTCTGTATGCAATAATATATCATCTGTTTATAGCCTTCAATTGTATACTCATTAAAATTGATTTCTTTTGCTTTATCTATCATATGCTCAATATTCTTTATGCCTTCATCATATTCCCCTTTCCTTATCAAGTATCTTCCCTTTATATGAAGTACACATACATCGAATCTTAATACTTCAGTTAAATCCCCTTCTTCATCTTTAACCTTATTTAAAAGTTGTTCAATTTCCTTAATATTTTTTACAGTTTTACTTTCGCTAAAATATACTTTATTATAAGACCTATCATCATGCGGAATTATAGGAAATAACTCATGGTTAAAGTTCAAGTGAACATTTAAGCTTTTAATTTTATATTTAAGCGTCTCTATATGATTACTAGCATTTTGAAAATGATACACCAATTTATAATATATATTAAAATCTTTTATATTATTTCTCAGTGTCTGCTCAAGAAGCTTTCCAACTTTATTGTGAAGTATTCTCCTTTTAGCTTGTGTTAGATTAATATATTGAAATTCTCTCAGTTTTTGATGGGTGAACTTGAAACATATAGTATTTTCTTTTGTTATTTCTTTTAATATATATTTATTTTCAAGCTGCTCTATTATATCCATAATTTCTAGTTCATCTTTTTGTGTTAACTCCCTTAATATAAACATTGAAACTTCATCATCAAATAGTGATGCTATTTCAATTATCTTTTTCTCATCTTTAGATATATCTACAAATCTACTCTTTAAGACATCTTGCATTTTCGACGTCATTATATTAATGTTTCGTTTTGCTTTAATAGTATTTAAATACTCTGTAAGAAAAAATGTATTTCCTTCGGTCTCTGTATATATTTTTTTCGTAACTTCCTTTGATAAATTGTACTTTGGAAGAGCATTATTTATAAATCCCTCAACCTCTTCAGCATTGAATCTCATAAGTTCTATAATTTGAACTCTTCCACACTGATTGATAGATGTGAAAAATCTGTCAATATCATGCGTAAATTCATTTCTACAAGTAAGTAAAAACATTATATTATTTTCTTCAAAATGTGAAACAAAGCTTGCAAGTAAAGATATACTCGCTGAATCCATCCATTGAATATCTTCAAAGATTATTAAAATTTTTTTATTCATAGATATTCTTTTAAATACATTACTTATTACATTACCTATAACATCATATTTCATTAGCTCTACAGCAGTGTCTAACTTAAGATTTTCCGAATGATTATCATAATTTGATTCTGGAGTTAAATCATTTATTATATTTTCCAAAAGAACAGGCATTTTAATTTTATCACTATTTATAACAGAGGTTAAATCTGAAATGATATTTCTCCAAGGTTTTAGTGTATATTCATTTTCAAATTGATAACAATTTGTTTCGAATATATAAACATTTTCTTTTTCCAAAAATTTAAGAAATCTATCTTTAAGGCTTGTCTTACCTATTCCCATTTCTCCTTTTATTAATACAGATTTTGAAGTCTTATCGTTAATAAAATTAATATAATTATTCTTTATTATTCTTAATTCATTAATTCTTCCATAAAAATAATCTTCGTATTTCTCTTCATTATTTTTATTATTCATTAGATCAAGTATTTCTTTAAATGCCTTTGTGGTCTTTTCATCAGGAGATGTGGCTAATTCCTTCATTAGTGTATCAGAAATTTTATTGTAAGCCCTAATGGCATTATTAAACTTGCCTTGCTCCTTATATGAATTAATTAGAATTCTATAGGCTTCTTCATTGAATTCATCAATTTTTACAAGTAATTTACAATATTGTTCAACTTTATCGTAGTTCTTGTTTGCTTTCTCACATTCTATTTGCTTATTGAGTTTTTTTGTATATAATTCCTCAAGGTATTCACGAGTTTCAATCATCCAAGATTCAAAGCTTTCTGCATCCTTAGGCATATACCCTTTTAAAAACTCCCCTGTATATAAGTTTATTTCACTTTCGTTTTCAATAAATTTATCAACATCTACTTCAATATCTATATTTGTATTTAGTGCAATTGTGGACTTGTTTAAGAATTCTAAAACTTCCTCATCTCCAAAGGATTTTTTAAGCTTATATATAGCGTTTCTTAAATTCTTTCTTGCAATATTTTCTTCCATATCAGTCCATAAAAGTCCTGATAATTCATCTCTTGTTGCCTGCTTTTTCATTAATAAATAGCAAAATAGTGCTTGCACTTTATTATAGGGGAATGATATACTTTTTCCATTTAATGTTACAGCAAAACCTCCTAATAATTTTACCTGGATATGACTCATATCATCACCTCATTGAATTTTACATAAATTACGAATAATTAGTATTCTAGAACTAATTATAATTTTTTTGCAATTTCATGTCAATTTATCGTAGTAAACCGCTACATTATAGACAATTTTTTTAAATTTACATATAGAGAAAAAGCATAATAACTATATCATTTTTTCTTAAATAATTTTATAATCTTTATATAATTAAAATTTAGATTCTTTTAACATACATTTATGAAGTATTATTAGTTGAAATCGTTTTAGTAAATTGATTTAAGGGATGGTGCTATGAAAAACTTTTTTGATACACTTTTTGTCATACATAACTTTACACTGCAGTTTTGTACAATTAAATATTTAATAAATTTGTTTTCATTAAATCATATTATATATTTGAATTTTATACTAATAATAATCTCATTATTTATAATTATTTTAAAATATAAGAAAAAAAATAATGAGCTAGAAAAAAATAAAACCGTACTAGAAGAAAACTTGAAACTTTTAAGGTCTATTTTAAACGCACTCCCTGACCCTATATTTTGCAAAGATACTGATGGCGTTTATACCGAATGTAATATTGAATTTGAAAAATCCCTAAACTTAAAAAAGAAAGAAATTGTGAATCATACAGTTTATGAACTTTTTCAAGATGAAAATAGTTATACTTTCCATAAATCAGATTTGGAATTGATGAAGCACGGAGGAAAGCGACTTTACGAATCAAAATTTAGATTCTCCGATGGTAATTTACATGATATATCTTTTAGAAAGTCAACAATAATTTCTGATAGCAATGAAATCACTGGGTTAGTTGGTATTATGATTGATATAACCCAAGCAAGGCAAAATGAAAATAAAATTACTAAACTATTAAAAATAAATGAAGCCATGCTTGAAGTAAATCAATCTATAATAGGACTAAATAACATAGATGATTTATTTAACTTAATACTAGACAAAGCCTTATCAATCATTGACGCTGCTGAATACGGTTCAATTTTGACTTTAAACGAAAATAATTTTCTAGAAATAAGAGCGTCTAGAGGATATGACTTAGCTAAGGCTAAAGAATTTAAGCTTAAATTGGAGTATTCATTTCACTGGCTTAAAACTAATGGCAATATTAAAAACACTATAATTATTAATGATATTTATGAGCTTCCAGATGCTGATCTTACTGATATTACAGAAGAAATGAAAAAGTGGACAATCAAATCATGTATCAGTACACCTATAATAATTGATGGAAAACTATATGGTATGTTGAATATAGACAGCGATCGCGAGCATGCATTTGCCGAAGAAGATACGCAAATTGCACAATATATGAAAAATCAAATTGAGATAGCAATTAGTAAACATAATCTCTATGAACAAATAGTTTATTTATCTAAATATGATAAGTTAACTGGATTTTACAACAGAAACTATTTTGAAGAAATTATTGAAAAATGTATCCAAGATATTGATAATAAAGTTTTTAATTTTGTAGTTTTTGATTTAAACAAACTAAAACAAGTAAACGATGGCTATGGCCATTTAGCTGGAGATAGCTATATTGAAGTATTTGCACGGGAACTTAGAGAGAGAACTAGTTCCTTAGATATCTTAGCTAGATATGGCGGTGATGAATTTGTAGGTGTGTTTTTTAATACAAACCAGCAAAGCTTAGTTGAAAAATTTGAAGAACTAAATAATCATTTAAAAAATAACCCTATAAATTTTGATGGCTATAATATTATATGCAGTTTTAGCTATGGAATTTCAAAATTCCCTGATGATGCGGTATCTTATATGCACTTGCTGAAAATTGCCGATAAAAAGATGTATACCTATAAAAATCAATAACCTGTAAATGTAGGGGCACTTAATGGTCCCTATATTTATTTCAAAATATTATTTTCAAAATTTCTATGAGGTGGTAACATATTAATTAAGGAATAATTTATTAAAATTTATAATATAAAACTACCAATCTACATTATACATATTTTGTATATCTTATGATGTTACTATGGAGGTTTATATGAATGATTAGAAAAATACCTATGAGGTATCTTTTAGCAGTTTGCCTAATATTATTTATAGGTTTGTACAGCAGAATTTACGTTAAAGCAGCTAGTCAAGAAAGAATATTGATACTCCATTCCTATTCAGATGATTTTAGATGGACAATGGATATAGACACTGGAATTAAATCTGTATTAAATATTGATTCACGACTAATTGACTTATCTCATATATATATGGATACAAAACGCATTCAAACGGAAAGTTACATAGATGGTTTGTTTAATTTGTTGAAAATAAGATTTGCTAACTCTAAATTTGATGTAATAATATGCTCCGATAATGATGCTCTTGACTTTTTAGTTAAGTATGGTAGTAGTTTGTTTCCCAATACTCCTGTTGTATTCTGCGGTATAAATAACTTTTCCTATTCCATGTTAGAAGGTCATAAAAATTTTACTGGAATATGCGAAACAATTGATATAGAATCTACACTGAAAAGTATACCCAAACTTCAAACTAATATTAAAAATATAATATTAGTTTGTGACTCTTCATCCACAGGAAAGTTGAATGAAGAATTGGCCAAAAAGGCAATTAGTAAACTAAAACTTCCTGTTAAATTTTATTTTTATTGTGATACCGATGTTAAAACATTAGTATCAGCAGCTAAGGAATTAGGCAATGATACTGCTATTTTTCATGTGGGTCAACTTAGGGACACTGACGGATCCCTTATTAGTTATGAAAAAATAGGTCCTTTACTCAGTAAAGATTTAAATATAGGCAACTACATATGTTGGAGTTTTGCAATTGGAAACGGAATACTTGGTGGAAAAGCCCTAAACTCAGTAGATCATGGAAAAACTGCCGCTTCTATGGCTCTCAAAATATTGCATGGTAAAAAAGTTTCTGACATACCTATAATTGAACAAAGTCCAAGCAACTATGTATTTGATTATAGTGAACTACAAAAGCTTAAAATTGATAAGAGAAATATACCTGAAAATAGTATTATAATAAATAAACCTTTTCTCATCTATAAAGTATATCCAAAAATATTTTTTACTGTTCTTACTATAATAATCTCTTTACTATTATTTGTAATTATACTTTTTATTAATATTAAAAAAAGAAAATTAAGCGAAAAAAAATTAATAGAAAACTATGAAGAACTTAATATGGTTTATCAAGAACTTTACGCAACAGAAGAAGAACTTGAGTTTCAATATATTGAACTTCAAAAAAGTGAAAATTTTTTGAAGTTAAGTGAAAAAAAATATAAACATTTGGCCTATTATGATAACTTAACTGTTCTTCCTAATAGAACCTCCTTTGTTGATAAATTAAACCAGTCTATTTGTAAATATAATGAAACTGGAGAGAAAGGTGCCGTTCTTTTTATAGACTTAGATAACTTTAAAAGAATTAATGATACACTGGGACATGATTATGGTGATAAATTGCTTAAAAAAGCAGCAAGTAAGCTAATAGCCTCTGTAAATAGAGATAATTTTGTTTATCGAATAGGTGGCGATGAATTTTTAATACTACTAGTTAATATAGAAAATAAAGATAATGTTGTACAAGCTTGTAGGAAAATACTAAAAGCTTTTAAAACTCCTTTTAAAATAGATGAAAAGAAAATTTTCACAACAGTCAGTATAGGAGTTTCTCTCTATCCTGATGATGGATTAGATTGTAATTTACTTTTAAAAAATGCCGATACGGCAATGTATAAGGCTAAAGACCTCGGTAAGAATAGATATGAATTTTATGATACAAAAATGTTTGATGAAATTTCAAAAAAATCTGAAATAGAAAAAGGTTTAAGAGCTGCTTTAAATGAGGGTGGTTTTCAGCTATATTATCAACCTCAAATTGATTGCAAAACCAGAAAAATTAAAGGCATGGAAGCCCTTCTTAGATGGCAGAGTGAAGATTACGGACTTGTCTCTCCTGCAGAATTTATACCTGTAGCAGAAGAAACCTCTTTGATAATACCGATTGGATATTGGGTATTGAAAACTGCATGTTATCAAGGCAAAAAATGGATTGATGCTGGTTATAATTTAGGTACAATGTCTATTAATGTATCTATTATACAACTTCAACATTCTAATTTTATTAACGCAGTAAAACGTACTTTGGCTAAAAGTAACTTCCCTCCGAATCTTTTAGAAATCGAAATTACAGAAAGTGTTCTTATGCAATCTGTAGATTCTAACATTAAAATTTTAAACGAACTAAAGGCTCTTGGTGTTAGCATCGCTTTAGATGATTTTGGAACTGGATATTCTTCTTTAAATTATTTAAAAATACTTCCAATAAATAATCTTAAAATAGATAAATCTTTTATTGATTCTATCCACACCAGTACTAGAGATAGAGATGTAATCGACGGCATGATTCAACTAGCTAATAAAATGAATTTAAACGTAATCGCTGAAGGTGTGGAATGGCAAGAACAATTCGACATACTTCACTCTTTAAACTGTCAACTAATTCAAGGATACTTTTTTAGCAAGCCTATACCTGCAGACAAGGTTGAAAAATTGGAAAATATATGGACATCCACAGCCGACACTTAACTTATGCTATGAGAATTACCGGTAATGATTGGAAAATATAAATATATTTTTAGAGGCCAATTGACAAAGGACAGTGGATAGTGAAGGTGAGTTTTCTTCCTTACATCAGAAAACTAATTTATTTTTTTAGGCTTGTTTTGTGAGTGTAAAACATCGCTCATTCAGATACTCAGAGAGTACTCCTGCGAAACGAGATAGCAGGAGTTTCTTTTAATTTAAAGATTTTTCGTAGTGCAGCGGAGAAAAATTCTCCTTCACTGTCCTCTGTCAATTATCCTCTGTCCTCTAAAAAACATTTTAAGAGATTCTTATTAAAGTTTATGCTGATTTAAATATGAATTCACTATATTATAAATCATAAGGATTTATAATAGGGAGTACATTTATCACTGGGACTTCATAAGGATGAACTTTTTTTATTGTATCTACTGCATTTTTTAGTATTTCTCTGCTGCAGCAGAACTCAACTTTGCATTCCTCTGTTTTACTCAACTTACCAATTTCACCTTCAAAGGGATCAGCCCCATTTAAGGGTCTCCATGAACCAATCACTTTAGAAACAGACATGCAGTTATCATAATTTCCTCCTATAGTAAGCGCTCCTATATCATTTAAACTTTTTCTTAAAGTTTCTAAATATTCTTCTGGTATAAAGGTTTCTACCTTTAAAAAATTAATCTCCATTTTATTTACCTCCATTAAACCATTTCTTATAATAATTATACCTAAATTTATGCTAACTATCCCTATTTACTAAATTATGTAGAATTGTTTTTTGGTATCAACATTTGTAATTTATGCATTACTTTAGTATCATTAAATAAATGGCAGATATAAGCCAAACGAGATTGTTCAAGATAAGTTTAGAGATAATTTAAACTGATTAAATATTATTATAGGGTTTAAGACCAGAAAATTAATTTATACGCAGGGATATGTTTCCAAAGCTGAAGGCACATATAAAAAATTTTTAATCAATATTAGCGAAGTATTTTAGAAAGTCTTAGGACTGTTGATATGTTTGAGGCACGAGTTTATCAATGGTTCTTAGACTTTCAAAATACTGAGCTTTAGATTGATAAAAAGTTTTTATAGTGCCAAAGCTTGGAAACATATGCCGGAGTGTAAGTCTACTTTCGGCCGTGCGTGTCTATATAAATAAGGAGGTAAAAATGATAAAAATAAACATACCCGGCAGGTATAATTTAGAACTTAAAAACATTATTTTTGATTATAATGGAACTTTAGCAGTAGATGGCATTATATCAGATTACATTAAAAATATGTTAATTAAACTAAGTGATAGTCTAGACGTATATATACTAACTGCTGATACTTATGGTACTGTTAGAACTCAATGTAAAGATCTTCCTATTTCTATTAAAACCTTTTCTGAAGGCAATTCAACAGAATTTAAAAAAGCTTTTATAGAAAAGCTGTCTTGTGAGAATTCTATAGCTGTAGGCAATGGACTCAATGATGTGGAAATGTTAAAAAAAGCAGCTTTATCAATAGCAGTTATAGGAAATGAAGGCTGTGCCTCTCAGGCTATAATTAGTTCTCATATAACTTGTAAAAATATTAGTGATGTATTTGATGTTATACTGAAAAAAGATAGAGTTAAGGCTACACTGCGAGATTAAGTTTATAGTTCTAAATATGACATAAGCAAGCTTATTTCTACAGTTAGGCAATTTATTTTATTCATTGTATTTTTTTACTCAAGTGTGAAACACTATTAACATTATTAAATTAGACTAGGAGGTACTACCATGCAAAAATATCTATGTGTTGTTTGTGGATATGTTTACGACCCAGAACAAGGTGATCCAGACAATGGAATAAATTCTGGAACATCTTTTGAAGACATTCCTGATGATTGGGTATGTCCATTATGTGGAGTAGGAAAGGATCAATTTGAACCTACTGATTAGCTTACAGGTTGGTTCTAATTGATCATATAGAGATGCACCGCCGAAAGTAGACTTATGCTCCGGGAGATGTTTCCAAGCTTCATCACGATAAAAACTTTTTGTCAAT
>NZ_JAEEGC010000093.1 GCF_019207025.1 Clostridium thailandense
ACTTAAAAATTAAAGGCCTTTAATTGTAAAAAGGAAAGAGGACGCTCTTTCCTTTTTTAATAAAAATAAATTTTAATTTATACTTGTCAAATAAAATAATATATTGTATAATTAAGAAGTTGTAATGTGATAACAGCGATGAGGCAAGAGGTTGCCGGGCTTCCGGGTAATTCTTGACTGAGTATGCCGAGGTCTTGAACCAGGCGACGGTGGTTCTGTGTTTCGGCGTTTTGTATTTTTAAAACATGCAACACCCGGAACAGTTTACAGAATGCATCCGCTGTTGTGCGTATGAAGTAGAGCGTGCATGAAAAGGAGGGAAAAAATAATGGCAAAACAAAAAATAAGAATAAGATTAAAAGCCTTTGATCACAACATATTAGATCAATCAGCTGAGAAAATCGTAGAAACTGCTAAGTCAACAGGAGCAAAGGTGGCAGGACCAGTTCCACTACCAACTGAAAAAGATGTTGTAACAATTCTTAGAGCTCCACATAAGTATAAGGACTCAAGAGAGCAGTTCGAAATAAGAACTCATAAAAGACTTATAGATATAATAAGTCCATCACCAAAGACGGTTGATGCTCTAATGAGGTTAGACTTGCCAGCAGGTGTAGATATAGAAATAAAACTATAATTGTAATAGATAGCTATTACTAACTATTATGATCGCAGAGCGATCCGCTAATACGTTGAGGAGGTGTAGATAATGAAAAAAGCTATACTAGGTAAAAAACTTGGTATGACTCAAATATTCGGAGAAGATGGAAAAATAATTCCAGTAACAGTAGTTGAAGCTGGTCCATGTGTAGTTGTTCAAAAGAAAACTACAGAAAAGGATGGTTACGAAGCTATTCAAGTAGGATTCGCTGATATAAGAGAAAAGCTTGTTAACAAACCAGAAAAAGGCCACTTTGCAAAAGCAGGTGTTGCTTTAAAGAGATTTGTGAAAGAGTTAAGATTAGAAGATATAAGTGGATATGAAGTTGGTCAAGAAATAAAGGCTGATTTATTTGCAGCTGGAGAAAGAATAGATGTATCGGGAATATCGAAAGGTAAGGGATTCCAAGGTACAATTAAGAGATGGAATGCACATAGAGGACCTATGAGCCACGGTTCCAAGTTTCATAGAGCGCCAGGTTCTATGGGAGCTTCATCAGATCCATCAAGAACATTTAAAAATAAAAAATTACCAGGACACATGGGTAATGTGAATACAACAGTATTAAATCTACAAGTTGCAAAGGTTATGCCTGAAAAGAATATTATACTAATAAAAGGCGGAGTACCAGGACCTAATAAGGGCTTTGTAGTAATAAGAAATACAGTTAAGGCTTAAGTTTGGGTAGAAAGGAGGATGCAGAATGCCTACAGTAGGATTATTTAATAAAGAAGGTCAAAAAGTTGGAGATTTTCAACTAACAGATAGCATATTCGGAGTTGAAGTTAACCAATATGCTTTACATCAAGTAGTGGTTGCATTACTTGCTAATAAAAGACAAGGAACGCAATCAGCTAAAACTAGAGCTGAGGTTTCTGGAGGTGGAATAAAGCCTTGGAGACAAAAGGGAACTGGTAGAGCAAGACAAGGATCTACAAGAGCACCACAATGGATTCATGGTGGTATGGTTTTTGCAGTAAAACCTAGAGATTATAGAGTTTCTGTGCCAAAGTCAATGAGAAGAGTTGCTATGAAATCAGCTCTTACTAGCAAGGTTAATGATAATCAAATGGTTGTTTTGGAAAGTCTTGAATTAGATGCTCCAAAAACTAAAGACATGGTAAAAATGTTAAACGCACTTGAAGCTAAAAAGACATTAATAGTTACTGCTGATTCAAATGAAAATGTATATAAATCAGCAAGAAACATTGAAGGCGTAGCAGTATTACCAGTTAACAATTTAAATGTGTATGATTTATTAAAGTATGAAAAACTCGTTATAACTAAGGATGCTGTATCAAAGATTGAGGAGGTGTATGCATAATGAAGTTAACTAATTATGATATCATTAGAAGACCAGTTATAACAGAAAAGAGCATGGCTTCTATGGGAGATAAAAAATATACCTTCATAGTTGATATACACGCTAACAAATCTATGATAAAGAGAGCAGTAGAAGACGTATTCGGAGTAAAAGTAGAAGATGTTAAAACTGCAAAATACTTAGGAAAAACTAAAAGAGTGGGCGTACATGTGGGAAAAAGAGCAGATTACAAAAAAGCTATTATTAAGCTAACAGAAGATAGCAAGACAATAGAATTCTTTGAAGGAATGTAATCTAGAAGAGCAGTTATTGGTTGAGTACCAGATAAGCTAAAAAAAGGAGGGAATACCGAATGGCAGTTAAAGGTTTTAACCCTACTACCCCTTCAAGAAGACAGATGACAGTAAACACTTTTGAAGAAATAACTACAAATGTGCCTGAAAAATCGCTTCTTGTATCAAAGAAAAGAACTGGTGGTAGAAATGCACAAGGTAAAATAACAGTTCGTCATATAGGTGGCGGTGCTAAGCAAAAATATAGACTAATAGATTTCAAGAGAAGCAAAGATGGAATACCAGCAAAAGTGGCTACAGTAGAATATGATCCTAATAGATCAGCTTACATAGCTCTTGTAGTTTATGCTGATGGTGAAAAAAGATACGTATTGGCTCCAGTTGGATTAAAAGTTGGAGATGCTATAGTGTCAGGAGCAGATGCTGACATAAAAGTTGGTAACTGTCTTCCAATGAAGAACATACCTGTTGGTACAGTAATTCACAATATAGAATTACAAGCAGGTAAAGGAGGTCAGCTTGTAAGATCAGCTGGAACATCAGCTCAGCTTATGGCTAAAGAAGGCGGATACGCTACATTAAGACTTCCAAGTGGCGAAATGAGATATGTAAGAATCGAATGTAGAGCAACTATAGGAACAGTTTCAAACTTAACACACGAAATTGTAAACATAGGTAAGGCTGGAAGAAAGAGACATATGGGTATTAGACCTACAGTTAGAGGTTCAGTAATGAATCCTAATGACCATCCTCACGGTGGTGGAGAAGGTAGATCACCAATCGGACACGCAAGTCCAATGACTCCATGGGGAAAACCAGCACTTGGATATAAAACTAGAAAACATAAGAAATATTCGGATAGATTTATTGTTAAGAGAAGAAATAGCAAATAGTATGAAGAGAATTTTATATTCTCTTCACTAACTATTCATTTAGATCGTATGAAGGGAGGCCAATCAAGTGAGTAGATCAGTTAAAAAAGGACCTTTTGTTCATGAAGGGCTTTTAAACAAAATAAATGAAATGAATAAGAATGGCGAAAAGAAAGTTATAAAGACTTGGTCAAGAAGTTCAACTATATTTCCACAAATGATAGGTCATACAATAGCAGTACATGACGGAAGAAAACATGTACCTGTATATATATCAGAAGATATGGTAGGACACAAATTAGGTGAATTTGTTCTTACTAGAACATATAGAGGTCACGTAGCGAAAAATGAAAAATCAACTGGTTCTAGATAATCCAGAAAGGAGGTAACATACAATGGAAGCTAAGGCTATAGCAAAATATGTAAGAATGTCCTCAAGAAAAATAGGTATCGTTCTTGATTTAGTAAGGGGAAAAAATGTAAACGAAGCTTTTGCTATATTACAATATACTCCAAAGGATGCAGCTGAGGTGGTAAATAAAGTTTTAAAGTCAGCTGTAGCAAATGCAGAAAATAACTTAAATTTAGATAAAAGTAATCTTTATGTTGCAGAGGCATATGCTTGCCAAGGACCAACACTAAAGAGATTTAGACCACATGCACAAGGTAGAGCGTTTAGGATAAAGAAAAGAACTAGCCATGTAACTTTAGTGGTTAAAGAAAGAGCATAAAAAGGAGGGAAACTGATGGGACAGAAAGTACATCCACATGGCCTAAGAGTAGGCGTAATTAAAGATTGGGATGCTAAATGGTATGCAGATAACAAAAATTTTGCAGATAATCTAGTTGAAGATAACAAAATCAGAGAATTTGTAAAAGCTAAAACTGCTGCAGCTGGAGTTTCAAGAATTCAAATTGAAAGAGCGGCAAAAAGAGTTAAGTTAAATATATCAACTGCTAAACCTGGTATGATAATAGGAAAAGGCGGTCAAGGAATAGATGCTTTAAAAGCAGAAATTTTAAAAATGGTTGGAGATAAAAATGTTTTAATAAACATAGTTGAAATAAAATCAGCAGAAGCTGATGCTCAACTTATGGCTGAAAATGTAGCTCAACAATTAGAAAAGAGAATTTCATTCAGAAGAGCAATGAAGCAAACAATCCAAAGAGCAATGAAAAACGGTGTTAAAGGTGTTAAAACAGCTTGCGCTGGAAGACTTGGCGGTGCTGAAATAGCTAGAACTGAATCATATCATGAAGGAACTATTCCACTACAAACACTAAGAGCTGATATAGATTACGGATTTGCAGAAGCAGATACGACTTATGGAAAAATTGGTGTAAAAGTTTGGGTTTACAAAGGAGAAGTTCTTCCAACTAAGAAAGTAGTTGAAAAGAAGGAAGAAGCTAACGCATAGGGAAGGAGGAATATGACATGTTAATGCCTAAAAGAGTTAAACATCGTAAGGTACAGCGTGGTAGAATGAAGGGTAAGGCTACAAGAGGTAATTTTATAGCATACGGAGATTTTGCTATACAGGCCACTGAATGCGGATGGATTACAAGTAATCAAATAGAGTCTGCCAGAATAGCTATTAATAGATACATTAAAAGAGGAGGAAAACTTTGGATAAAGATTTTCCCAGATAAGCCAGTAACTGAAAAACCAGCTGAAACACGTATGGGTTCCGGTAAAGGATCACCAGAATATTGGGTATCGGTTATTAAGCCCGGTAGAATATTATTCGAGTTATCAGGAGTTAGCGAAACAGTAGCAAGAGAAGCAATGAGACTTGCAGCACATAAACTACCTGTAAAGACTAAATTTGTTACAAGAAGAGATTTTGAAGAAGTGGGTGGTGAAATCAATGAAGGCTAATGAATTAAGAGAATTAAAACAAAACGGCCCTCAGGATTTACATGCTAAATTAAACGATCTTAAGGGAGAATTATTTAACTTAAGATTTCAATTAGCTACAGGCCAGTTGGAAAACCCAATGAGAATAAGAGAAGTTAAAAAATCTATAGCCCAAATTAAGACCATCCTTAGAGAAGAAGAACTAAGGGCGTTTGAACAGTAGGCTGAAAGGAGGTTCGTCCTGTGGAAAGAGGAAATAGAAAGACAAGAATAGGAAGAGTCGTTTCTGATAAAATGGATAAAACAATAGTAGTTGCTGTAGAAACTAAGGTTCGTCATCCTTTATACGGAAAAACAGTTAACAGAACTACTAAATTTAAAGCTCATGATGAGAATAATGAAGCAAAAGCTAACGATAGAGTTCTAATAATGGAAACAAGACCATTGTCAAAAGACAAGAGATGGAGACTTGTTGAAATAGTTGAAAAGGCTAAATAGGCCAAAAAGCTGAAAGGAGGGTATTTTCAATGATTCAGCAACAGACATTATTAAAAGTTGCAGATAATTCCGGTGCAAAGGAAATTATGTGCATAAGAGTATTAGGTGGTTCCAAAAGAAAATATGGAAACATTGGTGATATAATAGTTGCTAGCGTTAAAAGTGCAACACCAGGCGGTGTTGTTAAAAAAGGTGATGTTATTAAGGCCGTTGTTGTGAGAACAGTAAAAGGATTAAGAAGAGCAGACGGTTCATATATAAGATTTGATGAGAATGCTGCTGTTATAATAAAGGATGATAAGCAACCAAGAGGAACTCGTATCTTCGGACCAGTAGCAAGAGAGCTAAGAGATAAGGATTTTACAAAAATATTATCATTAGCGCCTGAAGTTCTATAAGATAAGGAGGTGTCTAGAGATGGCAATAAACAAAATACATGTTAGAAAAAAAGACACGGTCATGGTTATATCTGGAAAAGATAAGGGTAAGGTAGGAGAAGTTCTATCAGTAATGCCAAAGACTGGAAAAATAGTTGTTAAAGGCATTAATGTAGTAACAAAACATCAAAAGCCGAATAAAGCTAATATGCAGGGCGGAATAATTCATAAAGAAGGTCCTATATATAGTTCAAAAGTAATGTTATATTGCGATAAATGCAAATCAGTAACAAGAATAAGCTCTAAAGTTTTAGAGGATGGAACTAAAGTAAGAGTTTGTAAAAAGTGCGGAGAAACATTCTAATCTTTGAAAGGAGGGCTAAAGATGAGCTTAAGATTACAAGAAAAGTATGAAAAAGAAGTTGTACCAGCTTTAATGCAAAAGTTTGGATACGCTAATATAATGCAAGTGCCAAAACTTGATAAAATAGTTATAAATATGGGTGTTGGAGAAGCTAAAGATAATCCAAAAACATTGGAAGCTGCAGTAGGCGATCTAACAATCATTACAGGACAAAAGCCAGTTTTAACTAGAGCTAAAAAGTCTATAGCTAACTTTAAAATAAGAGAAAATATGCCAATAGGATGTAAAGTTACATTAAGAAAGCAAAATATGTACGAATTTGCTGACAAATTAATGAATGTTGCTTTACCAAGAGTTAGAGACTTTTCAGGAGTTTCAGATAAAGCATTTGATGGAAGAGGAAACTATTCATTAGGAATAAAAGAGCAATTGATCTTCCCTGAAATAGAATATGATAAGATCGACAAAGTTAGAGGTATGGATATAATCTTCGTTACAACTGCACAAACAGACGAAGAAGCAAGAGAATTATTAAGATTCCTTGGAATGCCATTTGCTCAAAAATAAGGAGGGAAAAACGTGGCACGTAAAGCTTTAATAGAAAAGTGGATGAAAGAACCAAAATATTCAACTAGAGCTTATACAAGATGCAGAATATGTGGAAGACCACACTCTGTATTAAAAAAATACGGAATATGCCGTATTTGTTTTAGAGAACTTGCTTATAAAGGTGAAATACCTGGATGTAGAAAAGCAAGCTGGTAATCGTAGTAATTGATGAAAGGAGGCACAATAAATGGTAATGACTGATCCTATCGCAGACTTACTTACTCGTATAAGAAATGCTAATATAGTTAGACATGAAATAGTGGAAGTACCTTCTTCAAACATAAAGAAGGCTGTCCTAAATATAATGCTTCAAGAAGGATATATAAAAGATGTAGAGGAATATACTGATGGCTCTGTTAGTATGTTAAGATTATCAATGAAGTATGGTCAAAGTAAAGAAAGAGTTATAACTGGTTTAAAGAGAATATCAAAACCAGGATTAAGAGTTTATTGTAGAAAAGAAGAAATTCCTAAAGTATTAAATGGGCTAGGAGTTGCTATACTATCAACTTCAAGAGGCATCATAACAGATAAAGATGCAAGAAATCTTGGAGTAGGCGGAGAAGTTCTTTGCTACATTTGGTAGTTTTAATATAGATAAATAATAAAACTTTAATATATAAAAGACATAATCAGTGACGTTTTATATAAATAGAAACATAGGAAAAACAACAAAGATATTTGTTGTTAGGTTAAGTAATACAGGAGGTGTAATCATGTCAAGAATAGGAAAGCTTCCAATAGCTATACCAAGTGGCGCAACTGTTACTGTAACACCAGACAACGTTGTTACAGTAAAAGGACCAAAAGGCCAACTTGTAAGAGCTATGAGCACGGAAGTTACTATAGCTGTTGAAAATAACTCTGTAGTAGTTTCAAGAGACAACGATTTAAAGAACGTAAGAGCTCTTCATGGATTAACAAGAGCATTAATAAATAACATGATTATCGGAGTGACTGAAGGATTTGCAAAAACTTTGGAATTAGTTGGTGTAGGTTATAGAGCTCAGTTACAAGGTAAAAAATTAGTTATGAATCTTGGATATTCTCATCCAGTTGAGATAGAGCCAGTTGAAGGTGTAACATTCGAAACACCTGCTGCTACAAAAGTTGTAGTTAGAGGCATCAATAAAGAAGTAGTTGGAGCCGTTGCAGCAGAGGTAAGAGGTTGGAGAAAGCCTGAACCTTACAAAGGAAAAGGAATTAAGTACGATAACGAAGTTATAAGACGTAAGGAAGGTAAAACTGGTAAGAAATAGTAGAAAGGAGTGAATCTTATGTTTAATAAGGAAGACAGAAAAAAGGCTAGAGTAAGACGTCATCTAAGAGTTCGTAAAAAGATTTCTGGAACTACTGAAAGACCTAGACTTGCAGTATATAGAAGCGAAAAGAACATATATGCTCAAATTATAGATGATATAAACGGAGTAACTTTAGTTTCTGCTTCAAGTTTAGATAAAGATTTTAATGGTATCGGAAGCAATAAAGAAGCAGCAAAAGCAGTTGGTGAACTAGTAGCTAAAAAAGCTATCGAAAAAGGCATAAAAGAAGTAGTTTTTGATAGAGGCGGATACGTATACCACGGAAGAATACAAAATCTTGCAGAAGGCGCAAGAGAGGCTGGTTTACAATTCTAAAGAAGGAGGGAAATAAATGAGAATAGATCCTAGCACTTTAAATCTTAAAGAAAAAGTTGTATTTATAAATAGAGTTGCTAAGGTTGTTAAAGGTGGTAGAAACTTCAGATTTAGCGCACTTGTAGTTGTTGGAGATGAAAACGGCCACGTAGGCGTAGGAACTGGAAAGTCTATAGAAATACCTGAGGCAATTAGAAAAGCAATAGAAGATGCAAAGAAGAACTTAGTTGAAGTTGCTATAGTTGGTACTACAGTACCACATGACATTGTTGGAGAATTTGGTACTGGAAGAGTACTTATTATGACAGCTGCAGAAGGTACAGGAGTTATAGCAGGAGGTCCTGCTAGAGCGGTACTTGAACTTGCAGGTTTAAAGGATGTTAGAGCAAAATCATTAGGTTCTAACAATCCAAGAAATATGGTTAATGCTACTATCAATGGTTTATCAAGCTTAAGAACAGTAGAACACATAGCTAAGCTTAGAGGTAAATCCGTTGAAGAGATTTTAGGTTAGGGGGGAACGACCTTGGCTAAACTAAAAATAACTTTGAATAGAAGTTTAATTGGAAGAAGAAAAGACCAAATAGCGACTGTAAATGCGCTTGGCCTTAAAAAGATCAATAAGACTGTAGAACATGAGGATACTCCTCAAATCAGAGGTATGATAAATAAAGTTAGCTATCTTTTAAAGGTAGAAGAAGTATAGCATAGAGGAGGTGTAAGTAGATATGAAACTTCATGAATTAAGACCAGCTGAAGGCGCAAGAAAAGCACCAAAAAGAGTTGGAAGAGGTACTGGATCTGGTTTAGGAAGAAACGCTGGAAAAGGTGAAAAAGGACAAAAAGCTAGAAGTGGCGGTGGAGTAAGACTAGGATTCGAAGGTGGTCAGATGCCATTATACAGAAGACTTCCTAAGAGAGGTTTTACAAATATATTTGCTAAGCAATATGCTGAAATAAACGTTGAAAGATTAAATATATTTGAAGATGGAACTGAAATTACACCTGAATTTTTACTAGAAAAAGGAATAGTAAAAAAAGCTAAGGATGGAGTTAAAGTACTTGGCAATGGTGAGTTACAGAAAAAACTAATAGTTAAGGCAGCAAAATTCACAAAGGCTGCGGTAGAGAAAATAGAAGCAGCTGGAGGAAAAGTTGAGGTGATATAAATGCTATCAACTTTACGTAATGCTTGGAAGGTTCCTGAGTTAAGAAAAAAATTATTGTTTACATTGTTTATGGTGGCAATTTTTAGGTTGGGAAATACTATTCCTGTTCCAGGAATTGATACATTAAAACTTACTAATTTAACAAAAAGCGGATCATTATTTGGATTTTATGACCTAATATCTGGTGGTGCATTTAGCAAATTTAGTATTTTTGCTATGGGAGTAGTTCCCTTCATAAATTCTTCTATTATTATGCAGTTGTTAACAATTGCAGTTCCAAGATTGGAGCAACTTTCTAAAGAAGGTGAAGATGGAAGAAAGAAGATACAGCAGTATACAAGATATGCTGCCGTACCTTTAGGGATTATTCAAGCGTTTAGTACATACGCAATAATTACTAGAGCAGGTGCACTTCAAGATCCTTCAAATAAATTAAACATATTCTTGATAATACTTACATTAACTACAGCATCAACTTTTTTAATGTGGTTTGGTGATAAGATAACAGAGCATGGAGTCGGAAATGGAATATCGCTTTTAATATTTGTTAATATTATTTCAAGATTTCCAACGACACTATATCAGCTTATAGGACTTCAACAAGCTGAAACAGTTAACTTTATAGAACTTATAGTATTTGCGGTAGCAGGTTTAGCTTTATTCGTGGCAGTTGTAATAATGAATCTAGGAGAAAGAAGAATTCCTGTACAATATGCAGGAAAAACAGTTGGTGGAAAAGTATATAAAGGTCAGTCAACTCATATTCCTATTAATATGAATGGCTCAGCAGTTATTGGTATAATTTTTGCTATATCTGTAATGCAGTTTCCACTAACCATAGGTCAGTTTTGGCCAAATTCTGCTTTTTACAATTTTATATCTACGAGTAAGTTTAGCTTGTTTAAACAAAATAGCTGGCAATATGCACTAACTTATTTTGTATTAACAATTTTCTTTACATGGTTCTATACTGAAGTTACATTTAAGCCAGATGAAATGGCTGAAAATATGCATAAATCTTCAGGATTCATACCAGGAATAAGACCAGGTGAACCAACAGCTAATTATATAGAAAAAGTTCTTATGCGAGTTGCTATACTTGGTGGTGCTTTTGCTGGAGTAATAGCAATAACTCCTATTATAGCAGAATCATATTCCAATTTTAAAGGAATATATTTTGGCGGTACTGGTTTACTGATTATGGTAGGTGTTGCACTTGATACTCTAAGGCAAATAGAATCGCAGTTAGTAATGCGCCATTATCAAGGATTTTTAAAATAAAAATTACATTTGGAGATGATTCGTTTTGAATATTATTTTATTAGGTCCTCCGGGAGCTGGAAAAGGAACGCAGGCTAAATTAATTACTGAAAAATATTCTATACCTCATATATCCACGGGAGATATTTTTAGAAAAAATATATCAGAAAAAACTCCTCTTGGAATAGAGGCTAAGAGATATATGGATGACGGACAGTTAGTACCGGATGAAGTTACTATAGGTATAGTTAACGATAGATTAAGTATGGAAGATTGTAAAAATGGTTTTTTGTTGGATGGCTTTCCAAGAACAGTAAATCAGGCTGAGGCACTAGACTTATTTTTAAGTAGCAATGATAAAAAAATTGACACAGCTTTACTAATAGATGTACCAAAAGAATTTATTTTGGAACGAATGACAGGTAGAAGAGTTTGTTCTGCATGTGGTGCAAGTTATCATATAAAGTTCAATCCTCCGAAAGCTGAAGGTAAGTGTGATATCTGTGGGAGTTCTTTAGTACAAAGAAAAGATGATACTGAGGAAACTGTTAAAGAAAGACTAGATGTCTACGATAGACAGACTCAACCACTTATTCAGTACTATAAGGAACAAAATATACTCGAAACTGTAAATGGAACAGAAGAAATCAATACTGTATTTAAAAAAGTTTGCGATGTTCTAGGAGCGGTTAAGTAGATGATAATAATTAAAACAGATATTGAAATTGAGTATATGAGGCTCGCAGGTAAAGTTGTTGCCGATACCCTACTGAAACTTGAAGAGGCAGTAAGACCTGGAATAAGTACTGAGAAATTGGATATAATTGCAGAGGAATATATTTTAAAGCAAAATGCAAAGCCATCTTTTAAAGGTTACTGTGGATTTCCAGGTTCAATATGTACTTCTGTTAACAATGAAGTAGTTCATGGTATTCCGTCAAAAAGTGTAGTTTTACAAGAAGGTGATATTATAAGCGTTGATTGTGGAGCTATACTAAATGGATATCAAGGAGATGCAGCAAGAACCTTTCCAGTTGGTTCTACTTCAGAGAAGGCTTTAAAGCTAATTGAAGTAACCAAACAAAGCTTTTTTAAAGGAATTGAAAAGGCTATTATTGGAAACAGGTTGACAGATATATCAGCTGAAATTCAGAAATATGTTGAAAGCTTTGGCTATTCAGTAGTTAGAGACTATGTAGGTCACGGCATAGGAAAAGATATGCATGAAGACCCGGAGGTTCCTAACTATGGTAGACCAGGGAGAGGTCCTAAGTTGACAAAAGGTATGGTTTTAGCAATAGAACCTATGGTGAATATAGGAAAGTATTATGTTGAGACACAGTCTAATAATTGGACTGTTGTAACGGTAGATAAAAGTTTGTCAGCACATTATGAAAACACTGTTGCTATCCTAGAAAATGGCCCAGAAATACTAACCTTAGCTTAACAGAGGTGAATATATTGTTAAATAATAATGACTGTGTAGGAAAAATAGTTTATTCTAAAGCAGGAAGAGATGAAGGTAAGGTTTTTGTAGTAATAGACGTGCTCGATGATAAGTATGTTTATATTTGTAATGGCAGCCTAAGGCCTGTAGAAAAACCTAAGAGAAAGAAAATAAAACACTTAGAGTTTACTAATATAATTGCGGAAGAAATAAGAGACTTATTAATGTCAGGTGAGAAAATTGACAATGCAATTATAAGAAAAATTTTGCAGTCCTATGACAATGATAAGGAGGTTCGATTGCCTTATGTCAAAAGATGATGTTATAGAAATGCAGGGTACTGTTCTTGAGGCATTACCTAATGCAATGTTTGAAGTAGAATTGGAAAGCGGACATAAGATATTAGCACATATATCAGGTAAATTAAGAATGAATTTTATAAGAATTTTACCAGGTGATAAAGTTACAGTGGAACTTTCTCCTTACGATTTAACTCGTGGAAGAATAACCTGGAGAGCAAAGTAATTAAGGAGGGTTAGCTATGAAAGTGAGACCATCAGTTAAGCCTATTTGTGAAAAATGCAAGATAATAAAAAGAAAAGGAAGAGTAATGGTTATCTGTGAAAATCCTAAACATAAGCAAAAACAAGGCTAATATGAATTGAGTTATATTAATTTAAGTTAATAATGTTTTAGATTGCGGCTGATGATAGGATATATTGATTATTCTATCAAACTAAAACTTTATATAAAATAACAAAACTAAATTAAAAATAAGCGTATAAAATGCTTACCAATTAGATATTTAGGAGGTGTAAACATTAATGGCAAGAATATCAGGTGTAGATCTACCAAAAGAAAAAAGAGTTGAGATAGGTTTAACTTATATATATGGTATAGGATTACCTACTGCTCAGAAAATTCTTAGCGAAACTGGAGTTAATTCAGATACTAGAGTTAAGAATTTAACTGAAGAAGAAGTTAATGCATTAAGAGATTATATAAACAAGAACATTAAAGTTGAAGGTGACTTAAGAAGAGAAATAGCTCTTAACATAAAGAGATTAATAGAAATCGGTTGTTATAGAGGAATAAGACATAGAAAAGGCCTTCCAGTAAGAGGACAAAAAACTAAAACAAATGCAAGAACAAGAAAAGGCCCTAAGAAAATGGTAGGCGCTAAGAAAAAGAAGTAATAAATAGTATAAGGAGGGAAAACTATGGCAGCTGGATCAAAGGTTAAGAAGACAAGAAGAAAAAAAGAAAGAAAAAATGTTGAGCATGGCTGTGCACATATAAAATCAACTTTTAACAATTCTATAGTTACAATCACTGATGCAGTAGGAAATACTTTATCATGGGCTAGTGCAGGTGGATTAGGTTTCAGAGGCTCAAGAAAAAGTACTCCATTTGCTGCGCAAATGGCTGCAGAAACATCAGCAAAAACAGCTATGGAACATGGTTTAAAGAGTATAGAAGTTTATGTAAAAGGACCAGGAGCAGGTAGAGAAGCTGCAATAAGATCATTACAAGCTGCTGGATTAGAAGTTACATTGATAAAAGATGTTACTCCAATACCACATAATGGATGTAGACCACCAAAAAGAAGAAGAGTCTAGGCATAGGAGGTGTAGAATTAATGGCAAGATATACTGGACCAGCATGTAGAATATGCAGAAGAGAAGGTTTAAAGCTATTCCTAAAAGGGGATAGATGTTATACAGATAAATGTGCATTCTCAAGAAGAGGATACGCACCAGGACAACACGGACAGGGTAGAAAGAAACTATCTAACTACGGTTTACAATTAAGAGAAAAACAAAAAGCTAAAAAGATGTACGGTTTATTAGAAGGTCAATTCAGAGCAACATATGAAAGAGCTGAAAAAATGAGAGGTATAACAGGTGAAAACTTGTTAAGACTTCTTGAATTAAGACTTGATAATGTAGCTTATAGACTAGGATTTGGAGCATCAAGAACTGAAGCTAGACAATTAGTTACACACGGACATTTCTTAGTTAATGGCAAAAAAGTAGATATTGCTTCATACAGAATATCAGCTGGAGATGTTGTAGCTGTTCGTGAAAAGAGCAGAGCATCAGAAAAGTTTAAAGTATTTGCTGAAAATCCAAAGACTTTACCAGCATGGTTAGAAGGAACTACTGCAGATTTCCAAGGAAAAGTTCTTAGAGAGCCAACTAGAGAAGATATAGATATTCCTGTTAACGAAACATTAATAGTAGAGTTATATAGTAAGTAATTAATATAGAATCAGTTGCCCTCAAAATACATTTTAATATAAATAAAAGGAGGGTTATATTCATGTTAGAGATAGAAAAGCCTAAGATAGAATGTGTTGAAGTTAGCGAAGATGGTACCTATGGTAAATTTGTTGTAGAACCGCTAGAGAGAGGATATGGTACTACTCTTGGTAATGCATTAAGAAGAATTCTTCTTTCTTCATTGCCAGGAGTAGCTGCCAACCATATCAGAATAGAGGGTGTTCTTCATGAGTTTTCAACTGTCCGTGGAGTTAAAGAAGATGTTAGCGAATTAATTTTAAATATAAAGAGCTTAGCTTTGAAAATGAACGGAGACGGTCCTAAAACTGTATATATAGATGTGCAAGGACCAGGTGAAGTCACTGCAGGGGACATAAGAACTGATGGAGATATAGAAATAATTAATAAGGATTTACATATAGCAACGCTTGATGATGATGGTAAGTTGTATATGGAAATCTTAGTTAATAGAGGAAGAGGTTATGTTTCTCAAACTAAGAACAAGGCAGAGGATATGCCTATAGGAACTATTCCTGTAGATTCAATATACACTCCAATTAAGAGAGTTAACTTTATTGTTGAAAATACAAGAGTTGGTCAAATTACTGACTATGATAAGTTATCTCTTGAAGTCTGGACTAATGGAACTATAATGCCTGATGAGGCAATTAGTTTGTCTGCTAAGATTCTAATAGAACACTTTAAACTATTTATGACTTTAACTGATCATGCAAATAACGTGGAAATAATGGTAGAAAAAGAAGAAGATAAGAAAGAAAAAGTTTTGGAAATGACAATTGAAGAACTTGATCTTTCAGTTAGAAGTTATAATTGTTTAAAGAGAGCTGGTATTAATACAGTTCAGGAACTAACCGAAAGAACAATGGATGATATGATGAAGGTTAGAAATTTAGGTAAAAAATCCTTAGAAGAAGTTGAACAAAAACTTCTTGCTTTAGGATTGTCATTAAAACAAAGCGAAGAATAATCAAGTAGTTGTGATATAGTCATACTTGAAGATAAGTGAAGGTAAGGAGGTATAGGAGAGATGGCAGGATATCGTAAATTAGGTCGTCCAACTGACCAAAGAAAAGCAATGCTTAGGAACCTTGTTACTAGTTTCTTAAAGCATGGAAAAATTGAAACGACAGAAACTAGAGCAAAGGAAACTAGAAGTTTAGCTGAAAAGATGATAACTCTTGCTAAAAGAGGAGATCTTCATGCTAGAAGACAGGTGCTTTCTTTTGTAACTGAAGAGGAAGTAGTAAAGAATTTATTTGACAACGTAGCTCCTAAATATGCTGAAAGAAACGGTGGATATACAAGAATGTTTAAAGTAGGTCCAAGAAGAGGCGACGGAGCTGAAGTAGTAATACTTGAACTAGTATAGTACTTATTATAAAATTAAGGGGATTAAGTAGGCCAACTTAATCCCTATTTTGCTATATTATTTTATTACTGCCAAAAATTGTGGGGTGTTTCTTTATGGAAGAAAAAATGATAAGATGTGAGAATGTTACTTTTAGATATGAAAATAGTGGTAATGATTCAGATAAGTTAGCTTTAAATGATGTTACACTAGATGTTAAAAAAGGTGAGTTTCTTGTTATCTTAGGAAGAAATGGATCAGGTAAATCAACGATAGCAAAACACATGAATGCTCTATTAATTCCAAGTGAAGGTAAAGTATACGTAGGTGATCTTGAAACATCTTTAGAAAAAAATGTTTGGGATATTAGAAATAAGGCTGGTATGGTATTTCAGAACCCAGATAACCAAATTGTTGCAACTATTGTAGAAGAGGATGTTGCCTTTGGACCAGAAAATTTAGGAATTGAACCTGGTGAAATAAAAAAGAGAGTAGATGATTGCTTAAAAAAGGTTAATATGTATGACTACAGAAGACACGCACCACATTTACTATCAGGAGGTCAAAAGCAAAGAGTAGCTATAGCTGGAGTATTAGCTATGATGCCGGAGTGTATAATTTTTGATGAATCTACTGCTATGCTTGATCCTTCAGGAAGAAAAGAAGTAATAAGAACAATAAAAGATATAAATAGTAAATATAAAATAACAATAGTACTCATTACACACTATATGGAGGAAGCTGTTAAAGCTGACAGAATAATAGTTATGGATGAGGGCAAGGTTATAATGAAAGGCACTCCGAAAGATATTTTTAGTCAAGTTAAAAAAATGAAGGATATAGGACTTGATGTGCCTCAAATGACAGAGTTATCCTATGAGCTGAGAAATAGTGGCTTAGATATTAAAAAAGATATATTAACTATAGATGAGATGGTGGATGAATTATGTCGATTAAAATAAAAAACTTAACTCATGTATATATGAAAGGTTCTCCTTTTGAAAAAAAGGCACTTGATGATGTTAATATTACTATTAATTCTGGGGAGTTTATTGCTTTAATTGGTCATACTGGTTCAGGAAAATCTACACTTATACAGCATATAAATGGTTTATTGAAGCCAAATTCAGGTCAGATAGTAGTAGATGATGTTGATATTACTGATAAAAAAGTAAACTTAAATTTTATAAGAAAAAAAGTAGGACTTGTATTTCAATATCCTGAATATCAATTGTTTGAGGAAACTATAGAAAAAGACATTGCTTTTGGACCTAAGAACTTAGGGCTGAGTAATGATGCTATAAATAAAAGAGTTAAAAGAGCCATGAATATGGTAGGACTGGATTATGATAAATATAAAGATAAGTCACCATTTGAGCTAAGCGGAGGTCAGAAAAGAAGAGTTGCTATAGCTGGTGTAGTAGCTATGGAACCTAAGATTTTAATATTAGATGAGCCAACAGCTGGGCTTGATCCTAAAGGAAGAGATGAGATTTTAGGTAAAATAAAAGATCTGCATAAGGCATATAAAATGACCATAATACTCGTTTCTCATAGCATGGAGGATGTAGCAAAGCTTGCTGACAGAATACTAGTTATGAATAAAGGTAAGTGTATATTAGATGGTAAGCCATCTCAAGTATTTAAGGAAATAGATACATTGGAAAGCGTTGGCCTTGCAGTTCCTCAGGTAACTTACTTAGTTAAGCGATTAAGGGAAAAGGGTTTTAACATATCTGATGATATATTTACTGTTGAACAAGCTAAAAATGAAATACTTAGAATATTAAATAAATGTTAGGGGAGCTAATAAATGATTAAAGATATTACAATAGGACAGTATGTACCTGGTGAATCTTTTGTACACAAGTTAGATCCGAGAGCCAAAATATTGATATCTTTAATATATATAGTGGACTTATTTATAGTAAATAATTTTAGAGGCTATATATTTATAGTAGCTTTTACATTGAGTTCTATAATTATCTCCAAGGTTCAATTCAGGTATATATATAAAGGACTTAAACCTATACTTGTTTTAGCGATAATAACTGCTTTAATAAATATTTTAATGACAAGTGGAACGAATCCACCATTATTTAAATGGAGATTCATTGTTGTTTATAAAGAGGGATTAGTTTTAGCTGCATTTATGGTCCTAAGACTTGTGTTCTTAATAGTGGGAACTTCCCTACTTACTTTAACAACTTCACCGATTGAGTTAACTGACGGTATAGAAAAGTTGTTAAATCCATTGAAAAAGATAGGCGTACCTGCACATGAACTTGCAATGATGATGACTATTGCACTAAGATTTATTCCAACCTTGATGGATGAAACAGATAAAATTATGAAGGCACAAACAGCTCGTGGAGCTGATTTTGAATCAGGAAATCTAGTTCAAAGGGCAAAAAGTTTAATTCCTATATTAGTGCCCCTTTTCATTAGTTCTTTTAGACGTGCTGACGAGTTGGCGATGGCAATGGAGTCAAGATGCTATAGAGGTGGAGAAGGACGAACTAGGATGAAACAATTAAAGCTAACTAATAAAGATTTTATTGCAGCTGTTTTCATACTATTATTAGTTTTACTTTCTATATGGAGCAGGATGTGGAATTATTGAGAAATATAAAATTAATTATAGAATATGATGGTACAAATTATGCAGGATGGCAAAGACAGAATAATGCGGTTGCAATACAACAGAAAGTTGAAGAAGCAATAAAATGTGTTACAGGAAGTTTTTCTGAAGTTATAGGTTCAAGCAGAACAGATTCTGGAGTGCATGCTAGAGGCTTTGTATGCAATTTTTATACAGAAAGCAAAATACCATCATTAAGCTTTAAGAAGGCATTAAATAACTTTTTACCAGAAGATATTGTTATTATCAATTCCGAAGATGTGGAAAATGAATTTCATTCTAGGTATCATAGTACAGGGAAAAAGTATGTTTATACTATTGTAACCGGTACTGAAAGGTCAGCTATAGGTAGAAATTATGTGTACTATTTTTATAGAAAATTAGATATACAAAAAATGCAAGATGGAGCAAGATACTTTTTAGGAACTCATGATTTTTCCGCGTTTAAAAAGACTGGAAGTTCAGTAAAAACATCTGTAAGAACAATAAAAGATTTACAGATAAAACAGAAAGAAAAAACTATAGAATTTAGTATAGTTGGGGATGGATTTTTATATAACATGGTAAGAATCATTGTTGGAACACTTTTAGAAGTTGGTGTGGGCAGGTTTACCCCAGAATATATAGTCCAAATAATAGATTCTAAAGATAGATCCAAAGCAGGTAAGCCTGTACCGGCGAGGGGACTGTGTTTAGAAGAAGTATATTACTAGTAAATTGGTTATATGCTGAGTCTATAATAATATGGTTAATAAATAATAATAATAATTGTATTTGTAAAATTCATTGACACGCCAGGCAGATTGTATTATAATATAAATGTTTGTATCGAAAGTATAAAAGATCCACTAGCCCCGGATCTTTATATAGAAGAACGTATTTTATGTATAAGAATTCAGGGAGGGAAAAAAATGAAATCATACATAGCTAAACCACAAGAAATTGAAAGAAAATGGTATGTTGTTGATGCTGCTGGAAAACCACTAGGAAGAGTAGCAAGCCAAGTAGCTACAATATTAAGAGGAAAAAATAAGCCAATATTTACACCAAACGTTGATACTGGAGACTTCGTTATAATAATTAACGCTGAAAAAGTTCTTTTAACAGGAAAAAAATTAGATCAAAAAATGTTAAGACACCACTCATTATATCCAGGTGGATTAAAAGAAACTCCATATAGGGAAGCTATACAAAAGAAGCCTGAATTTGTATTCCAAGAAGCAGTAAGAAGAATGCTTCCAAATGGAGTATTAGGAAGACAAATGCTTAAGAAACTTAAAGTATACAGAGGTGCTGAGCACAATCATGAAGCTCAGAAACCAGAAGTATTAGAATTAAGATATTAATTGGAAGCTGGAAGGAGGAGAAAAAATGGCTAAAGTTCAATATTTTGGAACAGGAAGAAGAAAAAAATCAATCGCAAGAGTAAGACTTGTACCTGGAGAAGGTAAAGTAATAATAAATAAGAGAGATATAGAAAACTTTTTTGGACTAGAAACGTTAAGAGTTATAGTTAATCAACCATTAGTTTTAACTGCAACAAAAGATAAGTTTGACGTATTAGTAAATGTTCACGGAGGTGGATATACTGGTCAGGCTGGAGCTATAAGACATGGAATATCAAGAGCATTATTAAAAGCTGATGAAAATTTAAGACCAGAGCTTAAAAAAGCAGGTTTCTTAACAAGAGATCCAAGAATGAAAGAAAGAAAGAAATACGGTCTTAAAAAGGCAAGAAGAGCTCCACAATTCTCAAAGAGATAACAAAGAGAGGAAATTTCCTCTCTTTTTTTATTTATATATAAATTAATAAGTGATACTTAAGCATAAAATATATATGAAGTGATATTTAGGAGGGGGAAAATTTGCAGCTTAAAAATGCAAAGCTACTAATAGTTATTTTTATAATATTTTTAGGATTAGCCTCAATATTTTATGCAAATACCAAATATACAATGACTACTGATGATTCTAAAACTAAAAAACAAACTAAGGACATAACTATCCTTGTTGATCCTGGACATGGAGGTATAGATGGGGGAGCGGTATCTCCAAGTGGAGTAATGGAAAAGGATATTAACTTGAAGATAAGTTTGAAACTTAAAGATAAGTTAAAAAATGATGGGTATAATGTAATACTAACTAGAGAAGAAGATAAAGGTTTATATACGGATGATGGTAAGATAAGAAAAAAGAAGGTTGAAGATTTAAACAACAGGTGTAAAATGAAAAATGATTCTGAATGTGATATGTTTGTTAGTATTCACTTAAACATGTTCACAGAATCCAAGTATTCTGGTGCTCAAGTTTGGTATTCAAGGAATAAAGACAGTGAAAGATTTGCTGGAATATTGCAGAGCAATTTGAAGAGAGATTTAGATCCAAATAATAATAGAAAAGAAAAACCAGCTTTAGATTCATATAAAGTCTTGAGATGTAATGATAATATGCCAAGTGTATTAATTGAATGCGGATTTTTATCCAATTATAATGAAGAACAAAAGTTAAAATCTGAAGAATATCAGAATAAAATAGTAGAATCTGTAGAAAATTCCATAAAAAATTACTATAATGAATAAATATAAAGAAAAAGGACTAAAAGCTGCAGTTGTGAAATATAACTTGCAGCTTTTAACATGTAATTATTCAATGGCAGTTAAGGAATAGTAAAAATAATACTAATAAATATACAGTTATAAATGTATAAAATTTAAAGTTATTTAAATCATTCCTTGAAATATATAGCGATATAATATGAATATTTATAAATGATGATTACATAAAAAATAAGTATAAATTCAAATTGTATAAAATTTTCTAAATATTGAAATTTTCAAAGTGATTATTGATGTCCAATTTTAATTATGATATCATTTATTTAAAGGATGGATTAATCCATTAATCCAATAGAAGCTTCGGGGTGATTATTATAGATATTAAGGTAAATAAAGAAAGTGGAGTACCACTGTATTTGCAAGTTAAAAAACAAATAATGGCTTTAATAAAAAAGGGTACCTTAAAGGTAGGTAATAAGATGCCTACAGAGAGAGAGCTTTCAGAGAACTTAAAGGTTAGCAGAAATACTATAAGTGCAGCCTATAATGAATTGGAACAAGAAGGAGTGCTAAAGTCTTATCAAGGAAGAGGAACTTTTGTAGCTGAAGAAGCCAATCCTTGGAAGGCACAAAATATAAAAGATAAGATAATAAAATTTGTAGATTTAGGCCTTGAAGAGGCAATTGAAACTGGAATGGACGTAGATGAATTCTTAGAGATAGTATCTCTAAGAGTTAAAGAAAAGAAAGAAATAATGAGTAAAATGACAGCATTATATGTAGAGTGCAATATTGAACAATCAAGAATGTTCAGTAAGCAGTTAACAGAAAGCACCAATATGAATGTAATTCCTTTTACTCTTAAGGATATAATGGATATAAATGAAGAGAAGAAAGAAATTATTGAAAAGTGTCAGGTCATTATAGCTACATTTAATCACGTTAATGAAGTTGCTAGATTGACTAAGCCATTTAAAAAAGAAGTTATTGGAGTAGCAATAAATGTAGATTTACAAACAATAGTTAAAATAGCAAGATATCCTGAGGAAACTAAGTTCGGATTTGTTTGTATGTCACAAGAATTTATGTTTAAGGCTAGAGGGGCATTGGAAAAGGCTGGTTTAGGAAATATTAATATACAATACACAAATACATTGGATAAAGATGAACTAAAAAAAGTAATAAACAACTCAGATGTCATAATAGTATCACCTGGTAGATATAAAGATGTAAAAGAAATTATAGGTGAGGATAAAGAAGTATTAAGATTTATCTATAGTCTTGATGATAACTCAATAAAAGCCTTAAAATCAAAAATTATTGAATTAAAATATCATAAATAAATTTGGGGAGGTTTCATAATGAAAACTTTAGTAATAGGCGTAATTGGATCAGACTGTCATGCAGTAGGAAACAAAATATTGGAACATTCATTCACACAGGCTGGATTCAATGTAGTTAACATAGGAGTTCTTTCTCCACAGGAGGATTTTATAAATGCTGCTATAGAAACTAATGCTGATGCAATAATAGTTTCATCATTATATGGACATGGTGAGATAGACTGCAGAGGATTAAGAGAAAAATGTGATGAAGCAGGGTTAAAAGGAATACTAATGTATGTTGGTGGAAACTTAGTTGTTGGAAAGCAAAAATGGGAGGATGTTTATCCAAAGTTTGAAGAAATGGGATTTAATAGAGTGTATGCTCCAGGAACATCTCCAGAGATAACAATAAAAGATTTGAAGACAGATTTAAAAATATAAGATTAAAGTAAAAATAAGAACCTCTGTATGAGAAAACAGGAGTGATGGAATTGAATTGTTATTTACTTATAGATTTTGGCAGTACATATACAAAACTTACTGCTGTAGATATTGAAAATGAAGAGATACTTGCTACTGCTAAAGATATTACTACGATTGAAAACGATATAATGGTTGGATTTAATAATGCATATAAAAAGTTAGAGGAAAAATTAGAAGGTAAAGAAATTAACTTTATAAAAAAATTAGCATGTTCTTCTGCAGCAGGTGGATTAAAAATGGTTGCTATTGGCTTAGTTCCAGAACTTACAGCCGAGGCAGCTAAAAGAGCAGCCCTAGGTGCTGGTGCAAGAGTATTAAATGTATATAGTTATGATTTAACTTCAAAAGAAATTGAAGAAATAAAAAATTCAAATTTAGACATTATACTTCTCGCAGGTGGTACCGATGGAGGAAATAAGGATTGTATAATTCATAATGCAAATATGCTTGCTGAAAGTGGAATTAAGAAGCCTATAGTAGTGGCTGGCAACAAAGTAGCAGTTGATACTGTTGAAAAGATACTTAAAAATGCGAACCTGTTTTATAAGTTGACAGATAATGTAATGCCAAAGCTTAATGTATTAAATGTGGAACCGGCAAGGGAAGAAATTAGAAAAATATTTATGGAAAAAATAGTGGAAGCTAAGGGCATGAAGAATGCAGAAGGCTTCATAAATGGAATACTAATGCCAACACCAGCAGCGGTACTCAAAGCAGCGAGGGTTTTAAGTGAAGGAAGCGATAAAGAAGAAGGCTTAGGTGATCTTGTAGTAGTTGATATAGGTGGAGCTACTACAGATGTGCATTCACTTGCAGATGGAGAACCATCCAAAGCAGGTGTTACACTTAGAGGACTTCAAGAACCTTTTGCAAAAAGAACTGTTGAAGGTGATCTGGGAATGAGATATTCTGCAGTTGCTTTATGGGAAGCCGCTACAACAAGAAAGATACAAAAATATTTAAATGATAAAACAATAGATGTGGAGGCAAACTGTAGATATAGATCAGAGAACATAAGAATGGTACCTACTACGGAAGAAGAAATAAAATTCGATGAAGCTATGGCAAAAACTGCAACAGAAATAGCTTTAGAAAGACATGTTGGTGTACTTGAAACCTTGTACACACCGTGTGGTGTTATATACTCGCAAGAGGGTAAAGATCTTTTAGAAGATAAATATTTAATAGGAACAGGTGGAGTATTAGTTCATAGTGAGCACCCTGCGGAAATATTAAAGGCAGGAACTTTTGATGCTACTAATCCTACTTCTCTAAAACCTAAACACCCTAAATATTTAATGGATAAAACTTATATTTTATCTGCAATGGGATTGTTATCAGAAGAGGACCCAGATAAAGCGGTAAGAATAATGAAAAAATATTTGGTTAATGTTGATTAGGAGGTAATCGGATTGG
>NZ_JAEEGC010000094.1 GCF_019207025.1 Clostridium thailandense
AATTGTAAGATGATAATTTATTTTTTTATTTTTTGAAGCGTAATGGAAAGTTTACTCGTCTATATGTATAGAGAATCAAAAGTTAAATTTAGGAGGTTTAAGTATGAATAGGAAGAATATATTAATATTCACATTAATTATTTCAGCTATTTCTGCAGTACCAGCTAATTTTGTAAAAGCTCAAGAAGACCAACCTAAGGTTATAAGTGCGATTTGCAGCAAACCCCCTCAAGGAATTACTACAAATGAGCTAAAACCTTATGTGTTAAACGAAAAAGAAATAGCAAATGTATTTGGAAATTATTCTAACGAAATTGAAAAACTAAAACTTCATTCTGGGTATTATGTTTTTGATAATGAAAAGTATGGTTTAGAAGCCTCGGATATTTATGTTTTAATTTCTTTAGGAAAGAGAAACAGTACAGGCTATGGTATTAATGTAGCATCTGTAGAGGACGTAGAAGGAATTTCTAAAATTGCTATTCAAGAAACAAAGCCATCATCTAATGATATGGTAGGAGAATCTATTACTTATCCATATATAATTGTAAAGTTTCAGCAAGGAACTCAAAATGTTAAAGTTATAACAGAAAGTGAAACAGAGCTATCTCCACTAGTGAATTCATCAGAGCTTCAGGAACAGAATTGGACTGACATTCAAGCTCGTTTAAATGTTCCAATAAATAAAGAATGGCTTATTACCTTTAAAAATAATATATTAAAAGAGAATATTAGTGATGATACAATTTATGTTAGAGACAGCAGAGGATATAAAGTGGCAGTGGATCTTACTGTTGGAGATGACAACAAAACAGTAAAAGTTACTCCAGCAGATAAATATGAAGAAGGACAAACTTATTATCTTTTTGTATCTAAAACAACTAATTCACAAAAGGATTCAACCAATAAAATAAAAGGTTATCGAATGGCCTTTAATATTTTAGGTGATGTAACGATAGGTGATGTTGAATAATAGAATAATGGCTTGTTATGTTACTTTATTATAAGTATTAACATAAATAATATTTAAGGAGTGATAAAATTGAAAAATACTAATTTAACAAGGAAAAAGTGGACATTTATCTTTATGTCTGCAGTTATGTTTATTTTCTTAATGGGAGTGAGCCTAACTCCAAATTATAAGGTGTTAGCTGCAGAAGATACAGCTAATTCAGCCACAGCCAGAACAATAAATGTTACTGGAGATGGCGAAGTAGATGCAGTTCCTGATATTGCTTATTTGTCTTTAGGCGTAACAACAGAAAAGACCACTGTAGGTGAGGCTCAAACAGTTAATTCTACAGCAGTGAACAATATCATCAGTGCCATTAAGAAACAGGGAATAGCAAGTCAGGATATTAAGACATCTAATTATACTATTAGCCCTAAATATAACTATGATGATAAAACAGGAAATAGCACAGTTGTTGGTTATATTGTTACGAGCACTTTAAGTGTTACAGTTAAAAACATAAGCTTAGCTGGAAGTATAATTGACACAGCTGTAGCAAATGGAGCAAATGATTCTAATGGAGTTAGTTTTGGAGTTAATGATTATGCAAAATACTATAATACAGCTTTAACAAATGCTATATCAAATGCAAAAGCTAAAGCACAGGTAATGGCTGGCTGTATAGATGTAAAAATATCGACTCCTACAAAAGTAATAGAAAACTCAAGTGGTGTTCCTGTTGAATATCCAGTTTTCTATAAATCATCACTGAAAAATGAATCAGCAGCAAGCAGTATGTCCGTAGAAGCAGGAACTTATAAAATAAAAGCAAGTGTAAACTTAGTATATGAGTATTAAACAAGCTTAGCTGCTTTGCAGCTCCATACGACCGAAAGTATATTTACACTCTGGTATATATACCTTCTGATGAGGATATATACATGAATACAGAAGGACTCCAAGAGGTTTAATTATAAATCAATTGGAGTTCTTTTGTATGCAGTTTTTTAGTTATCAAGGGTTACAAGGTAAGTATTTATACATAGATTATTCGTAGGGTTATCTGAATCGCAAATTCCATACGTAAAGAATAAAAAAGCGCCTGTATTATCCTAGCATATATTAGAAATAAATGGCCTTATCAATTCTTTTCTAGATAAAAAGTATAATTTATGTTACTATATAGCATGTAATTCTATTTTTAGGAGGAGAAAGAATGATTAAACTTATTGCAACGGATTTAGATGGCACTTTAATAAATGATTATGGAAAAATCAATGAAAAGATTTTTAGTTTGATAGAATTATTAAATAAAAAAAATATAATTTTTGCAGCAGCTAGTGGCAGATTTTATTCTCAGCTTAGTAAAAATTTTCAAAAATCCAACTCTAATATGTTATTTATTGCACATAATGGAGCTTTAATAAAATATAATAAGTCAGATAAAGTACTTTACTCAAATTGTATTAGGCAGGAAGATATAAAGAAGATAGCTAGTCTTAAACGTGATTTAGGTGAAGAATTATTTTTAGCAGGGGATGATACAGCATACATAGTAAATCCTTCACAAATAATTCTTGATGAATTTAAAAACTGTGAAGTTATCGCTGAAAAAGTAAAATCCTTTGATGAACTTAAATCTCCTATTTATAAAATGACTTATTATGTGAAAGATGGTGTAAAACCTGAGATGATAGAATATTTAAAAAGCAATATAAATGATAATCTTGAATTCGTGCTATCAGGAGACAAATGGATAGATATCGCTAATAAAGGTGTAAGTAAAGGTAATGCTATAAGAATACTTCAAGAAAAATTTAATATAGATGAAAAAGATACCATGGTATTTGGTGATTATTATAATGATTTAACCATGTTTAAAAGAGCTTACTATAGTTATGCAATGAAAAATGCGCCTGAGGATGTAAAAGAGCATGCTAATTTTATTGCAGAAAGTAACAATGACAATGGGGTGTATAAAGTAATCAATGAATATGCGGTTTCATTATAGATACCAACAACAGACACTTAACTTATGCTCCGGTAGATGTTAAGTGTCTAGTGTAGTCCTCTAAAATAAACTAAGTTGCTGAAGGTTCATTTCCTTTAAGGAAGAAATAGATACACCAATAAGTCTTATTTCTTCATTTAAATCTATGGAATATAATATATCTAAGGATTCTCTTAAAATATCTTCTTCTTTTGATATATAGAAAGGCAATGTTTTATTCTTTGTGTGGTTTTCAAATGTTGAGGTTTTGATCTTTAAAGTTAAGGTTTTTCCGCTGAGCCCCTTAATTGACAGGGTTCTTGATATGGAAGAACAAAAGCTCTTTATATAAACCTCTAATTCTTTTTTATTCTTGGTATCACTTTTTAGTGTGGTTTCTCTACCAATAGATTTTGTTTCTCTAGATATTTCTACTTTTCTATTGTCTATGCCTCTGATTCGTTTATATATTTCAATACCGTATTTACCAAAAAATTCTGTTAGGAAATCTGGAGCTAGGGTATATAGATCTTCAATAGTAAATATACCGATTGAATTAAGTTTATTAGTTGATTTTTTGCCTAATCCATAAATTTTATTTATAGGTAAAGGTAATAAAACCTTTGGAATCATATCTTTGGTTATAATTTTTAATCCGTTTGGCTTATTCCAATCAGAGGCCAATTTAGCAAGAAACTTGTTGTAAGAAATTCCTACCGATATAGTAAGACCTGTAGCTTTTACAACCATTTCTTTTATAAACATAGCTACTGAAACAGGGTCTTTATTAAGTTCAGTAATATCAAGATAAGCCTCATCAATACTTAGAGGTTCTACATAAGGTGTTATTTCATAAAAGATCTTAAATATTTCTCGAGATACTTCCTTGTATCTATTTATTCTAGTGGGAAGATAAATACCATTAGGACATTGGGCTTTTGCCATATATATAGGCATAGCACTCCTCACACCATATTTTCTAGCTTCATAGGAACAAGTTGCAACTACTCCTCTTTCTGACCTACCTCCAACTATTACTGGTTTTCCTTTTAGTTTTGGAGTATCTATGACCTCTACAGAAGCAAAAAAGGCATCCATATCCACATGAAGAATAACTCTTTCACTCATATTTTCCTCCGATTGAATTAACATAGAAACTACATTATATATAAAGTTTATCGCTTAATATATTATATCAAACATATGTTCTCAAGACAAGGATTTCATTTTATATATAGAGAATCACAGGCGAAATCAGACTTATGCTGAGTTATATAATACTAATCTACAGTGCGTTAAATATTTTCAGGTTAGTATCATATAACTCAGTATAAATTTATTTTCCATTGCTTTAAAACTAGATTATGCTTAACGCTAATAAAAATAGGATTATAAAAATAGCAGTGTGACACCTGTTAAAGCTATAACAGATCCTAATATTTCTTTTGTAGCTATTTTTTCTTTAAATATAATTATAGATGCCGGTATAATTAATATAGGGGTTATAGATGTTATTGTGGAAACAATAGCCGTAGGTGCGTGTTGGACAGCTAGTAGTGATAACGAAACACCAATAAATGGTCCGAAAAATGATCCGATACTTATACTTTGCATTGCCTTCTTATCTTTTAATGCTGTATATATATTTGTCCAATTTTTTGTAACTGTAATAACAACACAAAATCCTAAAATTGCGGCTATAATTCTGATTTGAGTGGCAGCAAAAGGGTTATAGGAACCCATGCCAAATTTACTAAATACAAGTCCAAAAGCTTGGCCTAATGCTCCCATAAAGGCATATATTAAGCCTTTTATTGGATGGGAAAAGGTGATTTTTTTATCATCCGAATCTTTCGTTAGTATTACAAGAGCAATTCCTACAATAGTTGTAACCATCCCTATGAAACCTAATAATGTTATTTTCTCGTTCATTAATATGTAGCCAGTTACTGCAGTTATTGGTGGTACTATGGACATTATTAATTGAGATACACGGGAACCAATTTCCACATAGGCTTGAAATAAAAATAAATCACCTATTACAAAACCTATTAATCCAGATATAAGCAGCCAGAGCCAGGTGAAGCCTGAGGCATCTGTAGGTAAGAAAATCCCTCTTGTGAAAAAATTAAAAATTGAAATTAGTATAAAAGCTATGAAAAGCCTTATTAGATTTACGCAAAGAGAACCAACTTTTTTTCCAGCAAATTCAAAGGCAACAGCAGTAATTGTCCAGCATATTGCAGTTGCGAGTGAGGCTAATACTCCTAGATGCGATTGTAACATAAAATATTCCTCCATATGAGTTAAGTTTGTGATTTTGAACTCTTTTATATATTCTAAAGGTTATGATAGTATATGTCCACAAAAAATAAAAAAATAGTAAAATATACTTTGACTTTCTTTGACTTTAGTATTATTATTTTAATAAAGAGTAAAATAATAACACAGATAGGAGAAGATGAATTATGAACATAGAAAAAATGACTATAAGGGTACAGAAAAGTTTAAATGAAGCTCAATTAACAGCAGTTAGATTTAACCATCAGCAAGTAGATGTAATTCATCTATTTTCGGCTTTAGTAGAGCAGGAAGATGGCTTAATACCAAATGTATTCGAAAAGATGGGTATAAATCTAAAGACTTTAAAACAAGAAATACATCTTCAATTGGATAAAATGCCTAAAGTTTTAGGTGAGGGAGCTCAAAACTCAAGTGTTTATGCAACTAGGCGTATAGAAGAGGTTTTAGTTAAAGCAAATTCTATAGCTGAAAAATTTAAGGACTCTTATATAAGTGTGGAACATGCTATGTTAGCTATTATGGACATAGATAATAGAGGAGTAGTAGGAAATATATTAGCTAAGTTTAATATACAAAAATCAGATTTCATGAAGGTGTTGTCTCAAGTTAGGGGAAGTCAAAGAGTTGATACCCAGGATCCTGAAGGTACTTATGATGCATTAGCTAAATATGGAACAAATCTAGTTGAATTAGCTAAAAAGCATAAATTGGATCCAGTCATAGGAAGAGATGAAGAAATTAGAAGAACTATAAGAATACTTTCAAGAAGGACTAAGAATAATCCAGTATTGATAGGAGAACCAGGAGTAGGTAAAACTGCAATAGTAGAGGGATTAGCAGAAAGAATTATCAGAGGAGATGTACCAGAAGGATTAAAAGATAAGATAATATTTTCTTTGGATATGGGGGCATTAATTGCTGGTGCAAAATATAGAGGAGAGTTTGAGGAAAGATTAAAAGCCGTTCTTAAGGAAGTGCAAAACTCTAATGGAAGAATAATACTCTTTATAGATGAAATTCACACTATAGTTGGAGCCGGAAAGACAGATGGAGCCATGGATGCAGGTAATCTTATTAAACCACTGCTTGCAAGAGGAGAACTTCACTGCATAGGTGCAACTACCTTTGATGAATATAGACAATATATTGAAAAGGATAAGGCCCTAGAGAGAAGATTTCAGAAGGTTTCTATAGAGGAACCTACAGTGACAGATACTATTTCTATATTGAGAGGACTAAAGGAAAGATTTGAAATACACCATGGTATTAGGATACATGATTCTGCTATTGTAGCAGCTGCAAAGCTTTCTGATAGATATATTCAGGGAAGATTTTTACCTGACAAGGCTATTGATTTAATAGATGAAGCAGGTGCTATGATAAGAAGTGAAATTGACTCTCTTCCTACAGAATTAGATATGGTTAGGAGAAAACTTTTCCAACTAGAAACTGAAAAAGAGGCTCTTTCAAAGGAAAATGATAGTGCTTCAAAGGCAAGATTGGAAACATTAAGTAAGGAACTTGCAGAACTTAAGGGGAAGAATGATGAAATGACTGCTAAGTATGAGAAGGAAAAAGGTCATATCCTTGAAATAAGGAATCTTAAGGCGCAGTTAGATGAAGCAAGAGGAAATATAGAAAAGTATGAAAGAGAATACGATTTGAACAAAGTAGCAGAACTAAGATATGGGCTTATTCCTAAACTTGAAGAAGAAATAAAGGAAAAAGAAGAAGACATGAAGGAAAATTATGAAGGAGCTCTATTAAAGGAAGAAGTAACTGAAAACGAAATATCAGAAATAGTAGGTAAGTGGACCGGAATTCCGGTATCTAAGCTAGTAGAAGGAGAAAGAGAAAAGCTTTTAAGGCTAGAGGACGATTTACAAAAAAGAGTTATAGGACAGGAAGAAGCAGTAAGAAGTGTATCCAACTCAGTAATTAGAGCAAGAGCAGGGATGAAAGACGAGAAAAGGCCAATAGGCTCCTTTATATTTCTTGGTCCAACTGGAGTTGGTAAAACAGAGCTTGCAAAAACCTTAGCTAGAAATTTGTTCGATAGTGAAGAAAATATTATAAGAATAGACATGTCAGAATATATGGAGAAGTATTCAGTATCAAGACTTATAGGAGCGCCTCCAGGATATGTAGGATATGAAGAGGGGGGACAGTTAACAGAAGCGGTTAGAAGAAAGCCCTATTCAGTAATCCTGTTTGATGAGATAGAAAAAGCTCACGAGGATGTATTTAATGTATTTTTGCAAATTTTAGACGATGGAAGACTTACTGATAACAAAGGAAAAACTGTTGACTTTAAAAATACTATAATAATAATGACTTCAAATATAGGAAGCAGCTATCTGCTGGAAAACAAGAGTGAAAATTCTATAGACGAAAATATTAGGATATCTGTAATGAATGAAATGAAGGCAAGATTTAAACCGGAATTTTTAAACAGACTTGATGATATAATATTATTTAAACCATTGACTAACGAAGGAGTTAAGAAAATAATAGATATATTCTTAAGAGATGTTAAAAAGAGACTTAATGATAGGAATATTACAATGACTATTACTGAAGCGGCCAAAGAGCTTTTAGCTAAGGAAGGTTATGATCCAGTTTATGGAGCTAGACCACTTAGAAGGTATATTGAAAACACTTTAGAAACAAGTATAGCTAGAAAGATAATAGCTGGTGAAATTTATGATGGATGCAATATAACTATTGGTTCTAGTGGCGATAACATCATAATTCAGTAATTTTACCATTTCAGTTAAGGGATAAATAGCAATTATTTACACACAATATTTTAAGAGGTGATTTTAAATGAGTGGAGATGTTGAACTGCTAAATTATATTTATCAAAATTCTGAAATGGGTCAGCGTACATTAACGCAGTTACTTGGAATAGTAAAAGATGATGTTTTTAAACGAAATTTAGAATCTCAGCTTAATGAATATAGGGAAATATTCGATATATCAGACTCAAAGCTTAAAGAAGTAAACAAAGAAGCAAAGGGAATTGGTGTTCTAACTAAGGTTTCAACTTATGTTTCTATAAATCTTAATACCCTGACTGATAAAGCACCATCGCATATATCTGAGCTTTTAATTAGAGGCAGCACTATGGGCATAGTAGATATCACAAGAAATCTAAAGCGATATGACGATATGGATAAAGAAATAGTTGATCTAGGAAAGAGACTACTGAAATTTGAACAAAGAAATATAGAAGAGCTCAAAAAGTTTCTTTAAATACAATTATGGCAGAGGATAGTCCCTCTGCCATTTAAAATAAATATTTATTAAATTTTAGTCTAATTCAGATAACAGGCTGCTATTTGATGCCTTATTCATGTGTTTAAGTCCTTCTTTATCTAATATAGACACTAATAAGAATGTTGACAAACAGGCTATCCACTCCATAAATATTACATGAGGAAAGATTCTTACTGCTGGCACTAGCTGCCATAAGAAAAGAACTACTATTCCAACTAGAGTAGTAAAAAATGCTGAATTCTTTCTACATAATTTAGGTGAAAATATAGTAAACAAGAAAGTAATTGTAAAGGCAGTAGATAAACTTAATCCTATGGATATAGCTTTTAAAATACCACCCATAGATAAAGCAAGGGCGAAAGTTATAATTCCAAGTATACAAACGCATAATTTATTTATTACTAAAAGGTTTTTATCATCAGCATTAGGGTTGATAAATTGTTTATATACATCTTGTGAAAATAAAGTAGCTGATCCTAAAAGTATGCTGCAGGCTGAAGAAACATCTGCCGCCCAAAGTGCTGCTAAAGTTAACCCTGCGATTAATGGATTTAGTGAGAGTATCATCTTAGGCAAAGCTAAAGTAGCAGGTACTCCAGGAAAAGCTGTTCTTGCAGCCATTCCTATAAGAGCACACAAAAAACCTATAGGAATCATTAAAAGCCCGCCAATTATAAATCCATTTCTTGCAGTTTTTGCATCTTTGGAAGCAAAGGTTAATTGTACAGGTCCTTGCATTGACATTGCCTGAGTTGTCATTACTAAAATCCAGCTTAATATGACCCAAAATCCAGTTCCTTTTATAAAACTAAAGTAAGGTATATTATGAGGAAGTTGAAGGCTCAAATTTTGAATTCCACCTCTTGAAGCCACAGCTAATATTGTGCATAGAATTACTCCCATATATTTCAAAGGCACATTAAATAAGTTACATAGTCCTGCAGACCACATGCCTCCTATAAAGGTTATACTTATAAACACACATGCACTTACTATCATACCTGTTTTTAAGGTAAAAACATTGGGAAGTAGTGATGAAAGAATAGCTCCTCCTGCAATATATTGAAGAGATACAACTACAAGGTTTATAACTATCTGGCATATAACGCAAATCACTCTGCTTTTTCTGTCATAAAATCTACCAAAAAGCTCTGGTACTGTTGAAACATTAAATTCTCGATATCTTCCAGCTAGTACAACTCCCATTACTATAGCGCCTAAGCCCCAAGCTACATTATACCAACCAGCTGAAAGTCCCACAGAGTAAGCTTGCTCAGCTACACCTATGGTAGATGCTCCGCCTATAGCAAGGCCTACAAGAGAACAGGTTACAAGTGGGGTAGTAAGATTTCTACCTGCTAAAGTATAACTTTCTCCACCTTTTGAAGCTTTTTTTCTAGCTATAAAGCTTATTGAAAAAAGTATAAATATATAAATTATAACTATTATTAAAGAAATATTCATTTAATTTGCCCCCTTTAATTTTTATATTAGAATAGATTTTAAAATATAAATAACCATCACTAATGAAGAAATCCCCAGTTCTTCATTAATAAATTCATCAAATAGTATTAGTATCAATATATATTTGGTGAATTCAGGAAATAAAAAAACGCCCCTGGCCAAGGGACGAATTATTCGTGGTACCACCCTAATTAATCAATATATAATAAAAAATAAGGTTATAAATAAAATAAAAAAAGCACCTATGACAAAGGGACGAGCTTTGTCGTGGTACCACCCTACTTTTAATTATAAAATTAATCTTCTCTTACTCTTAACGTGAGTTACTCGGCTCAGCTTACTAATATTTCAGCTTGCAGTTCAGGAATGTATTTCATCAAGATTCTCAAACAGTTTACACCAGCCACTGTCTCTCTTTGTGATACACTTAATTACTTTTTTCCGTCATTACTTTTAATATTTATTTGAAAAAATTATAATTGAATTTTGAAATAAACACAAATAGGAAAAGTTCTATTATTATAAATGTTATTAATAATTCTCTTGTTTTCTTAAATTTTCTTAGTAATTTGCATAGAACTGATAAAAAATTATATCTTTTACAATTTAATTTAAAGGATGACATTTATTAATTTCATATGAGTTGTGGTAATTAATCATATATTTTATAGTTATTAATATAATGTTCATATTGTTATATAAAATGAAGTATAGATATATTGTGGATTCGATGGTATAATTTAGTAAGAGGTTCTAAGCAAAAATACTAGAAAAGCTTTAATGTATTTTCACCTTGTAGATTAGTTTGTAGATTAGAATGAAAATTTTTATATTTAGGGGGGGATCTAACTTGAATAGAAAGCGTACAAGAGCACTTGCAAGTACTACACTTATTTCTTTAGTATTATCTACTTCAACTTTAGCAACTAATCCAGTTTATGCAGCAGAAGGACGAGTCACGAGAATAAGCGGAGCAGATAGATATGAGACAGCGGCTCAGGTTGCAACAACAAACTGGTCTTATGGAACGGAAAATGTAGTGTTAGTTAGTGGAGAAGGATATGCAGATGCAGTAAGTGCATCATCTTTGGCAAAACAACTGAATGCGCCAATACTTTTAACGAACTCTAATACTTTAAATAGTGATGCAAAGTCAGCACTAGACACGCTAAAACCTAATAATATATACGTTATAGGAGGAAATGCTTCAATAAGCCAAGGAGTAAGAACTACTTTAAGAAATTATGGATATAATTTAATAGAACTTCAAGGAATAAACAGATATGAAACAAATGTAGCAGTAGCTAAAAAAATGGTTGAATTAGGAGTAAGTGCAGAAAATGTTATATTAGCCTCTGGAGAAGGGTTTTCAGATGCCTTATCGGTAGCTCCAGTAGCGGCTGCTAAAGGACAAATATTATTACTAGGAAGTAATGATAGTAGTTCAATGCAATCTACAATTAATTTTGTAAAAGCTAATAATTCACAGGTTACAGTGGTTGGAACAAGTAATGTTATAAGTGATTATATATATAATCTTTTAAATGCTGTTGAAAGAGTTAATGGTGGAGCTAATAGATTTGAAACTAATGTAAATGTATTAAACAAATTTGATTCATCTTTGAAGTCTGATAAGCTATATATTGCTAATGCCAGTGGAGATGGATATGCAGATGCTTTAGTAGCATCCGCTTTAGCAGGTAAAACAGATGCACCATTAGTGTTAGTTGATAATTATGGAAGTAGTGGTACAAATAATGCTTTAAGCTATATTAGATCAAAAGCAACTGAAGAAACTGATCTCAATGTTATAGGTGGATCAGGAGTCGTTTCAGAGTCAACAGTTTATGATATAAATAATATAATCAGTCAAAAAGGTTCATCAAATTCTAATACTAGTGATACAGTTAAATCAATAGAAACAATAAGCTTAAACCAAATGAAAATTCATTTTAATACATCTGTTGATGAAGATTCTGCTGAAGATGTAACAAACTATAAAATAGATGGAACACAGCTCACTAAATTAGATGACGGTGTTGCTGATGATGAAAATGGAGCATCGGCTACCAAAATCGATGATAATACTGTTGTAATAACCTTCGCTCATCCAAGGAAACAATATGATGATGTAACAATTACAGTTAAAAAGGGTATACTAACTGAGGACAAAGATAATTCAATCGACGGATTTGAACAAGATGTAACGTTTTCAGACACTACACCTCCTGAATTAAAAAAGGTATCCGTAGAAGGTAATAGCCAGCTAACAGTGGAGTTTTCAGAGGCTGTTAATATGAAAAGTATAAGTGAATTAAAAAGCAAATTCAAAGTTGATGGACAGAGCTTAGGAAACTATGGAGTAAATACAGAATACAGTGAAATCAAAGATGGTTTAAAAATAAATAGTAGTTCATACGGACCAACAGGTACATGGGCAAACAAAGTGACTTTCTATCTTGATTCACCAATTGAAGAGGGAAATCATACATTAAAAATTTCAGATGGAGACAGCAATGGATTATTGTCTGATGCTGCTGGGTTTACTTTTAGAGAGGAGAGTCAAGATTTCGATGTCGACGATATGTCTACTAAACCAACAGTTAGATCTGTAAAAGAAGTATCAAGTGGAAAAATTTATATTACTTTTGATAGGCCAATGGATATACAGACGGCTAAAGATCTTTCGAACTATCAGGTAAATGGTAGAAAACTAAGTAATATTTCAGGGGCATATATAGAAACTGATGATAATGATACTGTAATAAAGTTAAAACATGTAAGCGATGGAACAATTGAAACTGGATCAAATACACTCTATATAAGTGATCATGTTAAAGATGCTTATGGAAACAGAGTATCTGATGATACTAGAGTAAATTTTGAAGATGAAAAAGATGAGACAAAGCCTACTGTAGAAAGTGTTAGTATAGTAGATAGCGAAACTATTCGTGTAAGGTTCAGTAAGGATGTTGATTACAGCTATGCTACCAATATATCAAACTATAAATTAGAGGATAATAAAGATACGGATATAACTGATCATATTAAAGAAATATATAGCACTTCAGGTGAATCAGACACATCCGATACAGATACCTATAATATAAAATTATATAAATATAATCCTGATGATTCAGACGATGATTGGAGATTAACTGGTTCAAAGTATACTTTGAGCATAGAGAATATAATTGATACATCCTCTTCTCCAAATACGATGGAAGATTATTCAGAAACTATTAGTGGTAATGATGATGTTGCTCCTAGAGGAGTGGGAATATATGCGAAGCTTAGAGACGTTTCAGATACAAATAAAGATAGCGTCATTATTTATTTTAGTGAACCAATGGATGCATCGACAATTACAGATAAATCTAATTATAAATTTATAAATGGAGAGGGCGATACTAAGTCATTACCAAGCGATACGGAGATATCTACTGGTGGCGATGACAAGAGTGCTATAATTGAATTTCCATCAAGCTATCATGTAAAAACTACAGGTAAAACTACTAATGGTTCTGCCAATGATGTAACTGCTGTATCTGTATTTAATGTAAAAGATGAAGAAGGAAATGTTCTAGATGGTGTGGCATATAACAATGATAATAAGATCGATCAAGCTGTATCAGGTGCTAAGGTAAAAGCTAAGACAATGAGAGTTTACTATGATGACGATGACTTAAAAGTTGATATCAAATTTGATAGGTCAATATCAGAAATAACTCCATCAGACTTTACTCTAGGAGGAATAAAACCAAGCACTGCCAATATTAATGGAGACAAGGTGATACTTATATATAAAGAAGGTGCAAAGGCTACTTCAGATGAAAAGGCAGCACATCCAATAACTTATGCTAATGGAAAAATAAACGATGATCCGACTAAGATAGAACTTGTAAAAGCTCAAGGGCAAGATGCTAAATTAGAAATAGTTTCAACTGGTACAATAGATGAAACTGGTGCCAGGGTGTCTAGGGATAGTAATGGAAATGTGGCAGATCTTTCATATGATCAAGAGACAATATATGACTATGATGCTGCTCCAAGAACTACTTGCTCAGATGATTCTGATGCAGATTATTGGACAGCAACAAAAGATAGTAATGGCACGAAAGTGTATATAACATTTGATACGCCTCTCGATCCTAATAGTGGTACTAAAACAGATGATTTTACATTTGTTGGCAACAACGGAACAGATATTAAGCCAGATTCATTGAGGGTAGATGGATCAACTCTTATATTTACTTTTGACAGTGACAACAAAGATTATAAGGCATTTAATGGAGGCACAATTGATATAAGGGCTAAAAGCAGTGTATCACTTAGAACTAAAAAAGATGCGGATGGTGAGTATGCTGAATATGAACCTTCAAGTGATGATATAAGAAGGAGAACTATAACTATAACAGAAAGCGACACTCCAGTAACACCAACAGGACAAGTTGATTTATCAACCGTAGCAGTTAATACCTCGGCAGTACCATTTTCAACTGTAGTAACCTTTAAATTAAATGTTACAGATCCTGCAAACTACAACGTGAAAGTAAAAGGAGTAGATGCAATATTTAACGCTTCAACGAATACTTTTGCAGCAACAGTTGATGGCACTTATACAGTAGCTCAATTTACATCATCAGATTTTGTGCCTACTAAGAAAACTACTTCAGGACAAGTTGATACATCAAGTATAGCAGTTAACACCGCGGTAGTACCATTTTCAACTGTGGTAACCTTTAAATTAAATGTTACGGATCCTGCAAGCTACAGCGTAAAAGTAAAAGGAATAGATGCAATATTTAATGCTTCAACGAATACTTTTGCAGCAACAGTTGATGGCACTTATACAGCAGCTCAATTTATGTCATCGGATTTTGTTCTTACTAAGAAAACTACTTCGGGAAACTCAACAAACACGACAAGTTCAATTTTAGAAGGTGCAGCTTTGGTTGATGCACTAGGTTATGAGAATAATGGAAAAACGCAATTTAGTTTAAATGGAGTTACCAAGGTAAATCCATCGGATACATTTAAATATACTATATCAACAACGGGTAATGCAGTAGCTACCCCAAATGTAGGAGACGATTTATCAGCATGGACAACTGTGACAGATGGCAATACAGTTACGATTGCCAATGGAGTCCATATTGGGATAGCTGAAGTAAATTCTTACGGAAAAGTAGTTAAATTTGTTGATAAAACTGCTGTTGTAAAAGATTATACTGCAGCTACATCTGGTAAAATAGCGGCAGGAAATGTAGTAGATTTAACTACTACAATGACAAATAAAACTGGATCATTAGTTATAAAGATTAATGGAATAGACGAGGCACACACATTTACTTTATCTTTGGATAATCATGCAGCATTTTACGATGTTAATAGTTTGGCATCCTCTATAGGATTAGCACAAAATAGTATAGCAATATCTTTAAATGATGTAGCAAACGTAACTATAACTAATGGTAAGCTTGTTATAACTAGCAAGTCTACAGGAACAACATCCACAGTTTCGGTATCTGCTAGCGGTACAAATGCTTCAGATGTATTGAAACTAACAGGTTTTACAAGTAGTGAAGTAGTTACAGGCACAGCTGGAGCTAACTAAAATTTTATCTTATTTAGAAATAAAAATGTGGTAGAATCAACCACATTTTTATTTTATTTCTATGAACATAACAGAAAAATATTCATATAATAAATTGATGTGATGTTTAATAGGAGGAAAATTATGAATTATAACAATGAAATGGAATACTATACACCTTTTCAGTATCCTATAATGTGTCCAATGATGATGTATAGAATGGAAAACTCAGAGAGAAAAATAAAACCACAGCAACCAATGCAACAAGCAAAGCCACAACCACAGCCTAAGCCATACATGGCACCACAACAGCCTAAACCATACGTGGCACCACAGCCTAAACCATATCAGTCGCCGCAGACTACACAAGAAGTGAAAATACAACCTAAAATAGAACCAACAAAAATGGAGTTGAATATACAACCTCAATTGCAACCACAAAGTATGGAACTAGGTATACACCCTAAAGTAGAACCACAGAATATGGAAATAAATATTCAGCCTAAGATGGAAATGCAAAATATGGAACTAGGTATACAACCTAAAATAGAATCACAAAACATGGAATTAAATATACACCCAAAGATGGAACCACAAAATATGGAATTAAGTATTCAACCAAAAATGGAATCAACAAAAGTAGAGTTAGATATACAACCTAAAATACAACCTAAGATGGAAGCAGGTAATATGGAACTAAATATACAGCCTAAAATGGAATCTATAGTAATTGATCCGATAAAGTTGCAATTGAAAATAGAACCAATAATGGAGCCAACAAAAATGCAGCTACACATAGAACCAATTATGCAGACTGTCAAACAGCCAATGATGATGAAACCTCAAATGATGTATCCACCGGTAATGAAGCCTACCTATATGATGTATCCTATGAGACCATGTCCAATAATGATGCCATGCCCCATAATTAAGCGTCCGTGCTACATCATGGGAAAACCAATAAAAATGAAACAAATGCCTATCTGTAGGTAAATCTCCTTAGAAAGCATTTTATTTTTACAAATATATATTGTATTTTAACGCGTAAAAAAGTGTCTTGAAAAAGATTCGTCTTGAATAAAGAGGAATCTTTTCAATATACTTTTAGTGAATAGATTTAAATAACTTCATTTAAATTATATCCTAATTTTTGAGCTCTATAATAGCAAGATACAAGAGCCGCCACATCATATCTAGCGTCATGAAAATCTACAGTTCCACAACTAAAAAGTTTACGTGCACCCTTTAGAACTGTATTCTTATTTATCCCAAGAAAAGTCATAGTTTCTTCTAATCTTGGATTTTTTAATCTACCGGTTTTAGTTGTTGATTTTACTATTGATTTAAAAAACTCCATGGTACAAAAAAATTGTTTTGGAGACCAATTTGAATAATTTAATCTATCAAATTCTGCACGTACGAATTTTTGATCAAATTTTACATTGTGAGCAATAAATATACCCTCCTTAAAATCATCAGCTACCTCGGAAGCTACATTTTTAAATCTTTGTCCATTTGATAAAAGCTTTAAGGTTTTTATATTGAAACCATGGACTGCTTCTGCAGATGGATCAATATAATCTACTTCAAAAAAGAAATTCTTCGCAAAAGAAACTTTTTCTTCTCCTAAGTCATTTATATCACATACACAATATGTAAGTTGTAAAATCTCACCAGGTTCTAAACCTGTAGTTTCTGTATCTATAAAAATCTTTTTCATAAGTTATATCTCCTTAATATGCTTAATCTATATTTACTTTTAAAATTAAAAATAGATTTAAAGGAACTATTATAGCTATAGCAATAAAACGTATTTACATATAATAGTTTCCAAAAATATTTCACTTAAATAAGTATATAACATAAAAAAATACAAATCAATTGAGATATTACAATATAAAGATAAAATTGAAATGAGCCAGTACTATATCATAACATTATAAGGAAGAGTGAATGATTAAGAGTAGGATACAGTTTCTTTTAAAAGGTAATACTATACATTACAGAGGTGGTATTTTTGAAATATGCAAAGAATAAAATAATCCATTTTCTTGTATTTGGTAGTATATATTTAAATATAGAAATTTTTTCAAGAGCTTATTGTGGTTCATTAATTGGGTTTGAAGGAATTTCTAAATGGAGTTTATGTGGTTGGACTTCACTATGGATGTTTCCTATAGGCGGATTATGTGCTGTATTAATTGGTGGATTAAATGATAAACCTAATTATTATACACTCAAGATGTGGCAGCAGGTTATAATAGGAGGTTCTTTAATTACTGCAGTGGAATTACTTTCAGGAATATTTTTTAATATGTATTTACATTTAAACTTATGGAATTATTCACAAGAAAAGTTTAATTTTTTTGGACAAATATGCTTACAGAATTGTATTTACTGGTATTTATTAAGTGTAATAATAATATGGCTTGATGATTCATTATCTTATTACTATTATGGAGAAGAAAAACCTGGAGGATTATTAATATATTTCAAGAAACTAATAAGCTTAGAATAGATTTATTACTTAATATTTTATAAAAAGCAATTATTTATTATTAAGAAGATTGAGCTATTAATAATATACTTGAAAAAATAAATACAAAGCACAAAGTTGGTTCAACCAGATGTAGGGAAATAAGTGCTACTTAATTTCAATATAAAAATGCCAATATCTAAAGCAAGAGATATTGGCATTTTTATATTGAAATTTTATAAACAATGGAAGTTAAGCCAAAATTGTAACAGAATTAAATCTCA
>NZ_JAEEGC010000095.1 GCF_019207025.1 Clostridium thailandense
CAATACAACCTCATATTTTATTTAAAGGGAAAATAGTATTGGAATCCAATCATAAGTTTATTTTTGAAGAATGTTAAATTAATATGATACCTAAATAGCAATATGGTTATTATCAAGTAAAATTACAAATAATAAACAGAAATATAGGGAAGTTGATTATGTGATGATTTAATAAATTCCTATATATGAATAGAGGTGATAGGGAATATGTTTGAAAAAGCTTGTGGTGAGGACTCTAAAAATATGATAACTTTGACTAAATCGCTAGAGGAAAACATATCAATATTTAAAAGTATTTTCGCTGGAGATGAAATGTTAATTATAAGAAGAATTCAGAATAAATATTTGCCAGCGGCAAAATGCTGTGTAATATATTTCGAAGAAATGATAAAGGGTGAACTTCTTAATAGCAATGTAATACGTCCTCTTTTAAGTAATAACTTAACTGAGAATATAGCTGCTGAAAAGCTTTTAGAGGAGATTCAATATAAAGTGATTATGGCAAATAATGTGAGAATGGTAGGTGAAATTAATCAAATAACTGAACATATGATATACGGCAGCGTAGTTTTCTTACTAGAAGGATATGACAAAGTACTTGTTATAGATGCAAAGGGTTGGCAGGCAAGGAGCATAACTGAACCAGAGTCAGCAAGGGTTGTTCGTGGACCAAAGGCAGGTTTTACGGAGACAATAGATTTAAATATATCATTAATTAGGCGTATAATAAAAAACCCGAGTCTAAAATTTAAATTTAAGAAGATAGGTGAAAGAACCCATACTAGAGTTTGCATTTGTTATATTGAAGGGTTGGCATTACAGTCCATATTGAAAGAGCTTGAGAGGCGTTTGGATCAGATTCAAATAGATGCAGTCTTAGATTCAGGATATATTCAGGAGTTAATAAGAGATGCGCCATTTTCACCCTTTGAGACTGTAGGTTATAGTGAAAAGCCAGATATTATTGCAGGTAAAATACTAGAAGGAAGAATTGCCATTTTAGTTGATGGAAGTCCATTCGTATTGACAGTGCCGTTTATAATTGTTGAAGCTATTCAGGCTAGTGAAGATTATTATAATAATTATATTTTTGCATCTATCAATAGATTACTTAGGGCTACCTCTACTATATTGTCTATATCTATTCCTTCATTGTATTTGGCAGTTGAAGCCTATCATCAGGAAATGCTTCCAACTCCTTTACTATTAAGTGTTTCAGCGGGTATACAGGGAGTACCATTTCCTACAATATTATCATTAATTATTGTGTTAGCAATATTTGATTTGCTAAGAGAAGCGAGTGTGAGAATGCCTGCACCGATAGGGCAGGCTATTAATATAGTAGGAACATTGATATTAGGGCAGGCATTAGTAGAAGCAAAGCTTGTAAGCACTATTGTTATAATTATAACTGCTTTATCAGGAATATTATCACTAATGAATATTACTCTGGCTGGAGCGACAATTGTTATTCGTACCTTTTTATTGCTGTGTACTTCATTTTTAGGCATATATGGATTTTTGTTTGGCATTATTTTGGTTATTATTCATTTGATGAATATAAGGTCTTTTGGAGTGCCATATATGATGGATACTACAACAATTAAAGAACACAATTTTCAGGATACGTGGATACGTGCACCGTGGTGGGAAATGACTTTAAGGCCTAAAATTATAGGCTCTAAAAATTTAACAAGACAGTTAATAAAAAGGAATAGAGGGAAATAAAATATATGAAAAAAGTAAAATCTATTTTACTTTCATCAATGATTTTTTTGAATTCAATATTATTTACAGGTTGTTGGAATTACAGAGAAACCGATAAATTATCTATTGTTGCAGGAGCTGCAATAGATAAAGATAAGAGTGGAGAAATTTCTATGACAGCAGAAATTTTAGAATTTAGTAATGAAAGAGAGTCTAAGGCATCACCTAGAAGAGTAACAATTAAGGGGAAAACAGTATTTGATGCTGCTAGAAATGGTGTGTCAGTAATAGGAAGAAAGTTATATTGGAGTCATGCAAAAGTTTTCATTGTAAGCGAGCAGGTAGCTAGAGAAGGAATTTTAAAGGTTGTAGATTGGATTGTTAGAGATTCGGAAACAAGAGCTAATATAAATATATTAGTCGCCAAAGGGCATTCAGCAAAGGAAATATTGAAATGCCCTAGAGATAAGAATGAGGCTAGATCTTTTCAACTAGAAAGAGCTATTGTTAACCAGAGATCAACATCAAAAGCCACTAGAATACAAGCATGGGAGATTGTAAATAATATGTCGCATAAAGGAGTATCTGTAATAGTTCCCGTGGTTGAACTGGAAAGTGAAATTGGTAAGGAAGGTCCAAATGTAGTTGGAACAGCAATTTTTAAAAAAGATAAGCTTGTAGGTTTTTTAAATGGTGAAGAAACAAAGGATATGCTTTTTGTTCAAAATAAGGTGAAAGGAGGAGTACTAGTTCGAGTAGAAGGTAAGAGTAACAAAGAGATTCCGGTTTCTTTAGAAATATTTAATAGCAAAACTAAAGTGAAACCTGTTATATATGATAATAACATTACGTTTAATATAAATATCAATATAACAGCAGCAATAGATGAGATTGGCGGAAGTAAAGATTTTATTGATGAGAGTGGTCGTAAAGAGTTGGAAGAGTCATTTGAGAATATGTTAAAATCAAGAATTGAAAGATTAATTGCACGAATGCAAAAGGAGTATAATGCAGATATATTTGGATTAGGAATAAAATTAAAGGAGGATAATCCTAAAGAATGGAAAAAAATTGAGGATAGGTGGGAAGATAGTTTTCAGAATGTCTATACAAATGTAGATGTAAGCATATATATACGAAATAGTGCAATATTATCAGAGCCATTGGAGATAGGGGAGTAAGCAATATGTTATTATTGATAATTATTTCATACACAGCTATGGGATTTTATGAGTTTATACCATTGTACAAGGAAAAAAAGTGGAAAGATCTTAAAATAAATGCAGCTTTATTTTTGAGCTCTTGTATAGTAGCTGTATTGCTAGGCCTTAAAGTTTATATACCAAGCCCAGCAAAGCCAATACAGGACTTGATTATTTCAGTTTTTGGAAAGTAGGGAAGCCATGTATAAGGAACAAATTAATGATAAGGAAGGAATTTGTCTTTTAATGATTTTTATTATGGGAAGTACATTGATTGTTGGGATCGGTGGAGAGGCCAAAAATGATGCATGGATAGCTGGTATTTTAGCAATTCTTATGGCAGTTCCAATTATATTAGTGTATGGGAGAATCCTTTCGCTTTTTCCAGGAAAGGATCTGTATGAAATTCTTAATATATTATTAGGAAGGATTCTTTCAAAAATAGTGGCAGTGATATATATATGGTATTCTTTTCACTTAGGAGCATTGGTTATTCGTAATTTTGGAGAATTCATAAATACTGTAACTATGCCAGAAACGCCTATGATTGTACCAATGATTTGTTTAGGATTAGTTTGCATCATTGCTACTAAGTCAGGGATTGAAGTTATGGGAAGAATTAGTGCAAGTGTACTCCCAATTTTATTAATAACCATATTAATAGTCCAGCTATTAGCGATACCTATTACTAATTTCAGCTTTCTTAAACCAGTTCTAGGCAATGGATTTAAAACTATTTTAGGTGGTGCTTTTTCTGCTTTTTCATTTCCTTTTGCTGAGACAGTATTATTTATCGGGATATTATTCTCTTTAAAGAATCAAAAATCCTATTATAAAGTATATAGCTTGGGCCTATTTTCTGCAGGAATTATTATTGTGATTTTGACAATGCGAAATATAGTTTTGCTCGGAGAACTCTCCGGAAAGGTTTACTTTCCTTCACATATGGCAGTAGGGATGATAAAAATAGGAGAATTTATAGAAAGAATTGAAGTTTCAGTTTCAGTATTATTTGTTTTCGGAGTCTTTATAAAAACCTCAGTATGTTTATTAGTTGCATGTAAGGGTATATCTAATATATTTCATCTTAACGATTATAGGTCAATTGTAATGCAAACAGGGCTGTTAATGGTATATTTCTCTTATATAGTATACAACAACACTATGGAAATGAGATTTTGGGCTTTTAAAGTATATGACCATTATTCTTTTCCATTTCAAGTAATTATACCAATACTACTTCTTTTAACGGCAGAAATTAAAACACGTAACAATAGGAAATAAATTAAATGAAAATAGCTTTAGAATATGCATATCGAAGTTAAAATTGTAAGAAATTAAAAGTGGTATAAAAATTATATTTGAAGAAATAAATAGACTTTGAGTGTTATTATATTGACTTGAAATCGTATAAAATATACAATGCTAGTATGATGATTAATATTGATAAAAACTTAAGATCAGAGTTAACTCGAAGAAAAACTACGCCAACAATTGTAGCGGATATATTACGTACAGCTATTCTAAAAGGAGAATTAAAGGGAGGCCAGCAGCTTATACAGGCAGACATTGCAGAACAATTTGGAATGAGCAGAATCCCTGTTCGTGAAGCATTAAAACAACTTGAAATGGAGGGACTTGTAAAGCAATATCCTAATAAGGGAGCTGTTATTTCTGAGTTAAGTGCCGATGAAGTTCAAGAGATATATGAAATTAGGTCACTTTTGGAGACTGGTGCAATAAAACTTTCTATTGAAAACCTAAGTGAAGAAGACCTAGAGCAAGCTGAAAATTTATTAAAGGAAATTGATAGGGCGGAAGACGTTAATAAGTGGATCGAACTTAATTGGGAATTTCATTCTTGTCTTTATGCACCTGCAAATCGTCCAAGACTGCTATCTATTGTAAATAATTTACACATTAACGTAGGACGTTATATCCGCATATATTTAGGTATGATGAATTTTGAAGAAAAATCACAGGAAGAGCATTACAAGATACTTAATGCTTGCAAAGAAGGAAATGCACAGGAGGCGGCGAATCTTATAGAGGAACATTTAAAAAATGTATCAATGACTCTTGTGTCTTATTTGAACGAAAGAAACAAGTAATAGGAAAGGAAGAGTATTGCAGAGAATAATAAATTAGTTTGATTTCAAGAAAAGCTTCTATACTTAAAACAGAAGCTTTTTGTTATGGGAAAATTTATATTGGATACAGTATAAGACGTGAATACAGTAAAATTTAATAAAAGCTTTAATCATAGATTATATTTATTATTACATACTGAGAAATTAAAGGTATTTGTGGTATAATTATGAGCAAGATTAATTTATTAAAGGAGGAGTTTTTTTGAATTGTAAATCTGTAAAAAATGTAGTTAAGATTTTTATTATAGTAGCTATGATTTTACTACCTATACAAGTACAAGCTATGGAAGTAGGTAGCAGAGGAGCTATTAGTATAAGTCAAGAATATATAAACACAAGTCTTCCTAAAAGTGTAAGAATAGCTACTGCAATAACTGTACAAGCTTCTGTGGCCCAAGCCCCAAATACCAGTACTGCATATTTGTTATCTGATCTTGAAAACATAATAAAAAGCAATATGTATAATAGAAATACAAGCTTTACAGTTTACTATAAAGGGAATACTTCAAGCTTGAAATCAGATATAGAATATGTAGTTAATGGCATTTTGGATCGAGATGATTATTTAAAGTATTCCTATGCGGGATATGGCTTCAAAGCTGATGGTTATGAAAATGATGTTACTATAAACTTTTCGTTTAAATATCTAACAACAAAGTCACAAGAGGACTTTGTTGATTCAAAAGTGAATAGCATATTAGGTCAAATTATTGATTCTAGTATGACCAATGACCAAAAGGAAAAGATCATTCATGATTATATTGTAAAGAATGTCCAATACGATATGTCACTTACAAGATATAGTGCTTATGATGCTTTGTATGAAGGTAAAACTGTGTGTCAAGGATATGCATTATTGACATATAAAATGCTAAGCAATGTTGGAATTGAAACTAGAATTGTTACAGGAAGTGCTAATAATGGTCAAGAAACAGAAAGTCATGCTTGGAATCTTGTTAAAATAAATGGCAACTGGTATCACTTAGATTGTACATGGGATGATCCAGTTCCAGATGTTGCAGGTAGAGTTCGATATGACTACTACAACTTGACAGATAGCAAAATGGAATTAGATCATACTTGGGATCATTCAAGTTATCCTAGTGCTACTACAGTTTATGAAGAACCCTCTGCACAGACATCTGTTTCAGGAGTAGTACTTTCCAGTGAAAGTCTATTGCTTAAAGTAGGACAAAGCTCTTCTCTTAAAGCTACTGTAACACCTACATATGCAGATAATAAAAACCTTTATTGGGAATCAAGCGATACTGGTATTGTTACTGTAGATAGTTATGGAAACATTAAGGCATTAAAAGAAGGTAGTACAAAAGTATCCGTAAAGACAGAGGATGGAGGGTATACTGATAGCTGTGAAATTAATGTAGTATCAGGTGATGGAGTAAATATTGATTTTTTAACTTACAAAAATTGGAGTGCCGGTTCTAGTGTAGCTAAGAATAAAACTTGGAGTATAAAATTCACTAACCCTTTTGATGCATCTACTGTGAATAATGGTACTATATTAATATATGAAAAATTTAACAGTCTACTATATCCTATAAAAAATATATTAATTAGCTACAATGACAACAATGATACTATATATGTTAGCCCATCAAATGAATATTCAGTTGGAAAGACTTACTACTTAGTTATAACACAAAATGTTTTATCAAAAGATGGAAAAGCTATTCCAAAGCCTATTGTACTTACATTTAATGTTCAGTAGTATAGGCCGTCCACAACTGACACTTAATTTATAAAAATTACATTATGGAAGAAGTGGTTTTATTTTAAATTTGAATTATTGTAAATTGTGTGTTATATTCTTTATGGAATACGATTAATATAATATAGTTGAGCGGTTGGACAAAATTATGCTTGGTTCCAAGAAATTTGTTTCTAGGGTGGGAAACTCTTAATTGAGTATCTCACTTTTATTTTTTTGTATTGCACAGTATTTGAATTCTATTAGGTGAAACATTGGTTAAATCCGATTTTTACTTATGGAATTAGGCTACTTTAAGTTATTCTTTGAAAAAGTATATATTTATACAAGGGAGGTTTATTTATGACTATATTGACTTTCAAAAGAGGTATTCATCCCCCACATGGGAAATATCTTACTGAAAATAAAGTTATTGAAGAATTATTTCCAAAGGGATTGTTAATATATCCAATGGCACAGCACATAGGAGCTCCTTGTACTCCTCTAGTAAAAAAAGGGGAAAGAGTGTTAGTGGGACAAAAAATTGGTGAGGCTAATGGTTTTGTTTCATCACCAGTGCATAGTTCTGTTTCTGGAACAGTAGAAAAAGTTATTGAAATGCCTACATCTAGCGGAAATAAGACTATGTCTGTAATCGTTAAGGATGACAAACTTTATGAAGAGATAGAAATGCCGAGGCCTAAAGATTATCATGAGCTATCTAAAGAAGAGATAATAAATCTTATAAAAGAGGCTGGAGTAGTAGGAATGGGTGGAGCAGCTTTTCCAACCCATGTAAAGTTAATGCCTCCGCCAGACAAAAACATTGATTCTATAGTGATAAATGCTGCAGAGTGTGAGCCTTATTTAACCTGTGACCATAGACTAATGATTGAAGAGACTAGTGAGATAGTTGAGGGGTTAAAGGTACTATCCTTCTTGTTTCCACAGGCGAAAGTATATGTTGGAATTGAAGATAATAAGATGAATGCAGTTCGAATAATGAAAAAAACGTTAAAGGATATACCTAAGATGGAGGTGTCCCTTTTAAAGACAAAATACCCTCAAGGAGCTGAAAAACAGCTGATATATGCTGTTACAAAAAGAGAAGTTCCTTCAGGAAAGCTGCCTGCAGATGTTGGGTGTATTGTACAAAATATCACAACTGTTCGTGAAATATACAATGCGGTAGTGCTTGGAATACCGGTTATGACAAGGGTTGTTACTGTAACTGGAGAAGCTGTTAAAAATCCTAAAAATCTAAAAGTGAAACTTGGTACATCTTGGTCAGAACTTATAGAAGCCTGTGACGGATTTAAGGAAGAGCCTATAAAAATTATAGGGGGAGGACCAATGATGGGAATGACTGTATCCTCACTAGAAGTTCCAACTGTTAAGGGAACCTCAGGAATACTTTGTCTAACTAAAGCGCAAGCAGTTATGCCAGAGGAATCAAGCTGTATAAGATGTAGTAGATGTGTACAAGTTTGTCCTATGAAGTTAACACCAAGCTTCCTTGATTCTTACTCAAGAAGAAAAGAGGACGAGGCCTTTGAAAAACTTCATGGTATGGATTGCATTGAGTGTGGATGCTGTACTTTTTCATGTCCAGCTAAGCGTCATTTAGTACAATCTATACGTACAGCAAAGAGAAGAATTATAGCAAATAGAAAAAAATAGATTAAGGAGTGACATTATAATGATTAAAACAAATTTTGCATTATCGTCATCCCCACATATTCGTGATAATGATTCAACAAAATCAATTATGAAGGATGTAGTAATTGCCTTAATGCCAACAACTATTGCGGGAATATATTTTTTTAAAATACAAGCTTTACTTGTTATATTAACAATGGTTTTATCTTGTGTCCTTACAGAATATGCATGGCAAAGGTTTACAAAACGTCCTATTACTATCGGTAACTATAGTGCAATAGTGACTGGACTTTTACTTGCCTTCAATGTTCCACCGACTTTACCTTTATGGATGGCAGTGGTAGGCAGTGTTTTTACTATTCTTATAGTTAAAGAGTTCTTTGGAGGTATAGGGCAGAATATAGTTAACCCAGCACTTGCTGGAAGAGCTTTTTTACTTGCTTGTTACCCTGTTGCTATGACTACCTGGAAAATAGATGGACTTAGTTCTGCCACACCACTTGCAATTTTAAAATCAAACCAGGGAACATTGCCAAGCTTATATAATGTCTTTATAGGAAATGTAGGAGGATGTATAGGGGAAACTTCAGCCTTAGCATTATTAATTGGTGCTGCTTACCTTTTTTATAAAAGAATTATTACATGGCATATACCAGTGTCTTATATAGGCACAGTTTTAATACTGACAACTGTTATAGGCAGACATGGTTTAATGACTGGAAATGGTATTTATGAAGTGCTTGCTGGTGGTCTTATGCTAGGAGCTTTCTTCATGGCAACAGACTATACTACTTCGCCAATGACAGCTGCTGGACAAATTGTATTTGGTATGGGCTGTGGTTTTTTGGCAACAGTAATTCGTATTTTTGGAGGTTATCCTGAAGGGGTATCCTACTCTATATTAATTATGAATTTGTTCGTTCCGTTAATAGATAAATATGTAACTCCAAGAGTATTTGGGGAGGTGAAGTAATTGAAGGATAAGGAAATAATTAAGTTAGGATTAATTCTTCTAATTATTGCCTCAGTTGCAGGTTTTATATTAGCAGGTGCATATTCGGTTACTAAAGCACCAATAGAAAATCAAAATATCAAGACCAATAAAGAGGCTATGAAAGAGTTAATTACAAATGCAGACGACTTTAAAAAAGTTCAAGGCGTTGAAGAAAAAAATGTTTTGGAAGTTAACGAAGCCATAGCAAATTCTAAAACTATAGGATATACTATAAAAGTTTCTACCAAAGGATATAGTGGAGAAATACAAACTATGGTAGGTATTTCTGCTAAAGGAGAAGTTACAGGAATTAAAATATTGTCTCAGACTGAGACTCCAGGACTTGGTGCCAATGCAGTACAGCCAAAGTTTTCAGGACAATATAAAAACAAGCCTATTGAAAATGCCTTTGAAGTAGTAAAGCATGCTGTATCAAAGTCAAATGAAATTGAAGCAATGACTGGTGCTACAATTACTTCAAAAGCAGTTACAGATGGAGTTAATGAGGCTGTAGATTACTACAAAAATAAGTTAAAAGGAGGACAAAAATAATGGTAAGCATTAAGGAAAGACTTAAAAATGGTATTTTTACTGAAAATGCAATATTTGTACAGGTTTTAGCAATGTGTCCTACTTTAGCTGTTACTACAAGTGCAAAAAATGGTATAGGAATGGGACTTGCATCAACAGTAGTATTAATGGGTTCTAATTTTGTTGTATCCCTTCTTAGAAAATTTATACCAGATAAAATACGTATACCTAGTTTTATAGTTGTAATAGCAGGATTTGTTACTCTTATTCAATTCTTAATGGAAGGGTTTGTACCTTCATTATATAAGTCTCTTGGCTTATTTATACCGCTTATTGTTGTTAACTGTGTTATTCTTGGAAGAGCAGAAGCTTATGCATCTAAAAATGATCCTGTTTCTTCAATATTTGATGGATTAGGACAAGGAATAGGTTTTACCTTGGCTTTAGGAGTAATAGGAATTATAAGAGAAGTTTTGGGTACTGGTAAAATATTTGATTTTCAAGTTACTCCAGCTTCATATGAACCGGCTTTAATTATGATACTTGCACCAGGTGCCTTCTTTACAGTAGGAATTTTGATGGCTCTTCTTAATTATTCAAAACTTAAAAAGACTGGAAAAGGAAATAAAAGAATTTCTGATTTTGAAGGTTGTGCACATTGTCCAAATAAATCTGCATGTTCCTCTATTAAATAAAAGTTTATTCAAGGAAAGGATGTTTAATAATGAAACTATTTTATTTAGTTATCGGAGCGTTATTTGTGAATAACTTTGTAATGTCAAGATTCTTGGGGATATGTGCCTTTCTTGGAGTTTCTAAAAAGATTGAAACTGCAAAGGGAATGGGAATCGCAGTTACCTTTGTTATGACTATTGCATCGCTTATCACTTATTTGATTAGTAATTTTATATTAATACCGTTAAATATAACATATTTAACAACTATGGCGTATATATTAGTTATTGCTTCACTGGTACAATTTGTTGAAATGGTAATAAGAAAGACAAGTCCATCACTTTATTCTGCCCTTGGAATATTTCTTCCTTTAATTACAACAAACTGTGCTATCCTTGGAGCTGTATTAATTAATGTTCAAGAAAAATATACTCTAATAGAATCTTTAGTTTTCGGAGCTTCTTCAGGTCTTGGATTTATGCTTGCAATAGTTCTGCTTGCAGGACTTAGAGAGAGAATGGAATTTAATGATAAGATACCTGAAGCTTTGAAGGGATTACCAATAACCTTAATAACAGCTGGAATAATGTCAATAGCGTTTCTAGGATTTCAAGGATTAATACACTAAGAGGAGGTGTCTGTAAATGGAATTATTATTAGCTGTGGTAACTTTAGGGGGACTAGGGTTACTATTTGGAGTAGTTTTAGGATATTCATCTAAGAAATTTGCTGTGGAAGTAGATGAAAGAGTACCTCTGATAAAAGAATGCCTACCTGGGGCAAATTGTGGTGGCTGTGGTTATGCAGGTTGTGATGCTTATGCTCAAGCTATTGTTGATGAAATAGCTGCTGCAAATTGTTGTGCTCCAGCAGGAGCTGCTGCTGCTGAAAAAATCGGAGAAATAATGGGAGTATCTGTTGATGTAGAAGAAGCTAAGGTTGCTTTTGTAAAATGTAAAGGAACCTGTGATAAAGCCAAGGAAAATGGAAGCTATTATGGCATAAGGAGCTGTATTGATGCAGTGAATATACCTGGTGGAGGCTCAAAAGCTTGTGAATTTGGGTGTTTAGGAATGGGAAGTTGTGTTCAGGTTTGTAAGTTTGATGCGCTTAATATTATAAATGATATTGCAGTAGTAGATGAAGAAAAGTGTATAGGCTGTGGCGCATGTGTAAAAACCTGTCCTAAAAAGGTTATAGATCTAATACCAGTATCAAAGAAAGTTGAAATAGGCTGCAATTCAAAGTCAAAAGGTATAGAAGTTAAAAATAACTGCAGTGTGGGATGTATAACTTGTGGTCTTTGTGCAAGAAACTGCCCTGAAAAAGCTATTGAAATGGTTAATAACCTTCCGATTATACATCATGAGAAGTGTGTAGGATGCGGAGTTTGCTTAGAGAAATGTCCTACTCATGTCATTATCGATAGAAAATAGCGTTGTTACATTAAGTGGTAATACTATGAATTTAATTTGGATGCTTATAACAGCTAAATTTAAAAAGTAGATTAAAGAAGGCAAGAAGATTGCTATTTAGTATCTAAAAATTAAATTACAATACATTGTGAAAATTAAGGGTTATCTCAAAATAAAATGGTTTGAAAAATTATTTTATTTTGAGATAGTCTTTCTTTTATTTATATATAAAAGGTAAAACTATTAACTGAATATATTTAATAATGCTTGAAATTATATCTTTTATTTAGTAAAATATAGTTTCTGTATATATAGATACCAACAGCTGATACTTAACTTATACTATGAGAATTATCGGTAATAATTGGAATATGTAAACATATTTCTAGAGGACAAAGGACATAGGACAAAGGATAGTGAAGGTAAGTTTTCTTCCTTACGTCAGAAAGCTAATTTATTTTTTAGGCTTGTTTTGTGAGTGTAAAACATCGCTTATTCAAATACTCAGAAAGTAGAAGTTTCTTTTAAATTAAAGATTTTTCGTAGTGTAGCGGAGAAAAATCCTCCTTTACTGTCTTATGTCAATTGTCCTCTGTCCTCTAAAAAATATTTAATTTGTGTTAACTGTTACCAATAAATATTTTTTTAAGTTAATTTTCGGCCGTGGATATCTATATTAATTTTGTCAGTATTAACATAGTGAATTTAAAGTGAAAAATAGTTTATAGGAAAGAAGGGTCGAGAATGTCAAAGATTAGAGTAAATTCATCCGCAGGCAGTCCTTTGTTGATAATAATAAAACAAGCATTTCAGATTAGAAAAGGACCTTTTCCATGGAATAAAGCTATAAGTGCTGCACTATGTGCAGGATTTCCAGTAGTTATTGGTATTTTATTAGGTCAACTACGTTTGGGTCTATTAGGTGGAATAGGTAGCTTTTCATACCTATATGTTTTTAATGAGCCATATGCAGAACGCGCAAAAAAAATATTTTTTGTTGTTATTGGTATTAGTCTTTCTGTTGCTTTAGGGACTTTAATGGCACCTTATCCAATGCTTATTGTTTTTACAGTAGGATTGATTGGAGCAATTACTACTTTTATATTTGGTGTACTTAAAATACCAGGTCCAGCATCGATATTTTTTGTCTTAAGTTTTATAATGACCACAGGAATGACTATTGACCCATCATCAGCACCAATTCGTACTGCAGTAGTATTTATGAGTGGTTGTTTTTCGTGGATAGTTAGTATGGTGGGATGGTTCTCTAATCCGCATGGACCTGAAACAAAGGCGATTAAGGAAGTATATTTAGCCTTAGAGGCATTTAGTAAAGCTACTGGTAATGAAAATATTAATGATGCTCGACAACGTACTGTTAATGCTTTAAGAGAATCAGAAACAACACTTTCAATAGGGCATATTTCATGGAAGAATTCATTCTTTTTTAATAGATTAGTTCTTTTAAATGAACAAGCTAATAAGTTATTTCTAGAAATGCTTGAGCTGTATTCTAATAGAAATTCTAAGTTACCAGAAGAATTCGTAAAGATGATAAGAAAATTATCTGTAGGAATCGAATTGAAAGATGGAGATACAATTAAGATTGATCCAGTAGATGAGAAACTAGATGAGGAGTATCATAAGCTTTTAGAGATAATATATGATATTGAAGCCATTCTTAATCTACCATTATCTTATATTGGACATAGCATAAAGATTTCAAAACCTTCACTGAAAATGAGGTTTACTAGAGCTTTCAATAAAGATTCAATAGCGTTCATTAATGCAGTTCGATTTGGAATTGTTCTTTCAATATCAACTATTATAGCTTTTAGCTTTCCGTTTATAAAACCTTATTGGATTACATTATCTTGTGCTGCTGTTATGTTAGGCTCAACTATTTTGTCTACCTTTCATAGAGCAATTCAACGTTCCTGTGGTACTATTGTTGGGATAATTTTGGCTATTACCATTTTTAATTTACATCCACAAGGTTTCATGATAGTCATAATTAATATGTTTTTAACAGTAATGACAGAACTTTTTATTGCGAAAAACTATGCTGTGGCAGCTATTTTTATTACGCCGAATGCTTTACTTATAGCAGAAGCTTCCACTCAAATAAGTAACATTTCCTACTTTGCAATGGCACGTATTACAGATATTATTATCGGGTCTATCATCGGATTAATTGGAACATATATAATTGGACGTCGTTCAGCTTCTAGCAGATTGCCGGATTTGATGGTAAAACTAATACGTAGTCAGGCAAGAGCATTGGTTAGATTAAAATCTAATGGCAAAGGAAATAATAGCGACAACATGAAGTGGATAAGAGAAAAAATGAGCATAAATCTTACAAATTTTAAAATGGCCTACACTACAGCTTTAGGTGAAATTCCGAATAATCAAGAAATGCTTGAATTAATGTGGCCTGTAGTTTTTTCTCTGGAACATGTTAGCTATTTACTTGATAATGCCTCCGCAACAAAGGGATATTTAAGTTTATCAGACGAAAATCTAGCACAGCTGCTGCTTGTATTTGAAACTATGGCAACATCTATTGAGCAAAGGCTACCAATACAGCCTAAAAAAGTTCCTATTATGGATGAGATACCAAAGATTTGTATAGAACTTAATGCACTTCAGAATGCATTAAATATAAAAAATATGTGGGTATAAAATTAGAAAAAATTTTTTCTGATTTTATACCCATATGTTTTTTGAACTATATGCTTTGAAAATAATGGGGCTGAAAGTATATGGGATTTAACTTACAGATGTGGTATATTAAAGTTATTTAGTATAAGTTTATTGTTGGCCATGGATGCCTATAAATTTATAATATTACGAGGGGGAATGGAGATGAATGATTTAAATAAAATCATAACAGAAGCTTTATTAAAAAAAGGAGCATCACTCGTTGGTTTTGCACATTTAGGCGATATAGAAGAAGAAAAAACTGGAGGATTTAGATATGGAATTTCAATTGCAGTTGCTTTAAATACCGATATAATGTCTCGTATAGAAAATGGTCCCACAAAGGAGTACTATTCAGAGTATGGAAGACTTAATAATTTGTTAAATGAACTTGGAGAATGTGCAGCTGATATTTTAAAGTCTTATGGATATAAAGCGTTGCCAAGAACGACGAAAGTTGTAAAACAAGATGAAGAAAGCTTAAGTACAATATTGCCACATAAAACTGTGGCCACAAGGGCAGGACTTGGCTGGATTGGAAAATGCGCATTACTTGTTACAAAAGAATTTGGATCTTTAGTAAGATTGACAACTATATTAACAGATGCAGAGTTAGAAGTGGGAATTCCTATAAACGAGTCTCAATGTGGCAATTGCAGTGAATGCCAGAAATATTGCCCGGGAGATGCGATTAAAGGAGTAAATTGGAAAGTAGGATTAAACAGAGATGATTATTATAATGCATTTAATTGCAGCAAAACTGCACGAAAGTTATGTGATAAAATTGGAATAAAAGAGAGAATATGCGGAAAATGTATAATTGTTTGTCCTTGGAGTAAAAAATACTTAAAATCAAAAATGGGATAACTATGTAATTATGTGGAGGTGATAGGATGAGCTATTGGGAAAATAAATGTGTTATTGTTACTGGAGGAACATCTGGATTAGGAAGAAGTTTAGTCTTAAAATTGGTAGGTCTAGGTGCTAAAGTTGCTTTCTGTGGAAGATCTAAGGAAAAAATGAATGACGTGATGAATGAAATAAAATTAGAAGAAAGTAAAGCTTACGGTGAAACTTTTGATATTACTGAAGAGGATAAAATTATTTCATTTATAGGAAACGTAGAAGGAGAATTTGGAGGAGTAGATGTATTAATTAATTGTGCAGGAGCTAATAGCGCTAGATCAGCTGTTGAAGATATCAAGGTTGAGGATATTAATTTTATGTTTAAGTTAAACACTATAGCGCCATTGGTATTTACAAAAGAATGTTGCAAATATATGAAAGCAAAGCAAGAAGGTTTGATTGTAAATATACTCTCAACATGCTGCTTGTATTCAAACGAAGGAACAGGAGCTTATACAGCAACAAAAAGTTCATTAGATGGCTTGACTAAAGTGTTAAGAAAAGAAGCAAGGAAAGATAATATAAGAGTTTGCTCGGTTTATCCTGGTGGAATAAATACTCCATTTAGGACACAGGTAAGAGAAGAATATTTGAGTCCGGATAACACTGCAGAAGCAATATTAAAAGCACTTGATATAGATAAATCTGTTGCCTTAGATGAAATAGTGCTAAGACCATTTATTGAGGCGAACTATTGTTAATAAAAAATATGGAAGAGGAAACTTGGACTTGTTTTTTGATCTAGGCAATAGTATTTTATAACATACTTAAAGAATGTTATTGAATTATAAAGTGGAGGAATAAAAATGATAGAATCAAGATGTGGAATTATATGCTCAGAGTGTAAGTACAAGGAACAAATGAATTGCAAAGGTTGTGTGCATATTAGTAAACCCTTTTGGGGAGAACAGTGTCCAGTAAAGTTTTGTTGTGAAGATAAAGAACTTTCACATTGTGGACAATGTAGTAGTTTCCCTTGTGATCTATTAAAACAATTTGCATATGATAAGGAACAGGGAGATAAGGGAAAAAGAATAGAACAATGTAAAAAGTGGGCCTTTGAAAGTTAAAATATGATGTAGTTTATTTGTGAGAAAATAATTAAGGAGGGGAATGGAATGAAATTTATATGCCCATTAATAACGGTTGAAGATATTAATGTTTCAAGGTTGTTCTATGAAAAACTACTGAATCAAAAGGTTAAATATGATTTTGGTGAAAATGTATCTTTTGAAAGTGGTTTTGCAATTCATTTAAGGTCACACTTCTCTCAACTGATTGATAATAAAATAATTACCAAAGCCAGTAATAGCTTTGAACTTTACTTTGAGCATGATGATGTAGACTCATTTGCAAAAGAATTAAAAAACAATAAGGTTGAACTTGTACATAATACAAGAGAACAACCATGGCGACAAAAAGTAGTCCGATTTTATGATCCAGATAAAAATATAATTGAAGTTGGAGAATCAATGGAGTTTCTCTCATTTCGTTTATCTGAGGAAGGTAAAAGTATTGAAGAGATATCTAGCATTACAGGTTTAGCAAAGGAATTTGTTAAGGAATCTATTGCAAAAATGAAGAAATCTGAGAACAAAATTTGTACATAATTTATAATTGTTGTGCATCAAAAAAAGCAAGAAGCTTAACTAATTTAGGTATTTATATGCATGTAGCAGTAAATTGAAAAATGATTATGCAGAGAATGAAACCAGAAAGTAGACTTATACGCAGGGGTATGTTTTCAAAGCTGAAAGCACATATAAAAACTTTTTTATCAATCTTAGCGAAGTATTTTAGAAAATCTTAGAACCTTTGATATGTTTGAGGTACGAGTTTATCAAAGATTCTTAGATTTTCAAAATACTGAGATGTAGATTGATTAAAAGTTTTTATAGTGCTGAAGCTTGGAAACATATCACGGAGTATAAGTCTACTTTCGGTAAATTACTTTCCAAAGAAGGTTTTTATTCCAACTAATATAATAAAAACTCCAAAGGCTTTCTTCATCACATCAACAGGGAGCATATTAGCGAACTGTCCACCAAATTTTCCCCCAATTAGCATCGCAAGACAGATGATAAGGCCAGCACGTATATTGGTATTTCCTTTTTTATAATATTCTATTAATGCGAACATACCAACAGGTGGAATCATTGCAACTAAAGAAGTACCTTGAGCCTTTAGTTGTGAGAATCCAGCAAGAAGCGTTAACCCTGGTATTATAACAACGCCTCCTCCTATTCCAAATAATCCACTTAAAACACCTGCAACTAAACCAATTATTATGTAAATCATTGAACCAGACATAAAACTTTCCCCCTTTATTATAATTCGTTGGATGTGTTAACAATATAAACACATTAGTTAACTTATTTTTATTTATCTATTAATTTTTGTATATGTGACAAATCATCTTCTATATGTTTAAGCATGCTCTCGGAAGCTTTTTTTATATCTCTTCGTTTCATAAATTCAAGAATTTCAACATGTTGAGCATGGATTTCATCACATCTATTCTTTTCGCTTAGATTTATAGTCCTATAAAAGTAAATTAAAGAATTTAAAGTATTTAATTGATTTTGAATGCGAGTGTTTTTACTATATTTAAGAATTAAGTCATGAAATTGCGTATTAATTAAAATAATATTCTCATCCCAGTCAGGATCAGTTTTTTCTAGAACATTTTCAGCTTTTTTTAAAACCATTTCTAGTTCACTAAGTTCATCATCATTAGCTCTCTCTACAGCTAATCTTACGGCCATAAATTCAAGTGCCTCCCTACATTCAAAGAGTTCAGCCACATCTTCCTTTGTTGGTTCATATACTTTGAATCTTTTTCCGTCTTTTATAAGTAATCCTTCCTTTTCTAAAGATCTTAGTGCTTCTCTTATTGGACTTCTGCTTATATTAAATTGTTCAGATAGTTTGGTGTCAGAAATATTTTCACCACTTTCAAATACTTTATTAAAAATCATTTGTTTAATGCTTTCATAGGCTTGCTCATAATATGATTTTTCTTTTTTTATTATAAATTTATTCATATTAGTAATCTCCTCAAGACTTATTGTATAGTTTTAATTAATTAAATTACATACAGTCGACGTCGACTGTATTAATAACATTATAATAGATAGAAATTTTTAAGGCAATATTGTAAATCCACATATGAGAATTTAAGGTTGTAAATTAGATGAATTTGAGATATTATTTATAAATATATATTTAAGATTATAATATGGAAGGAAGTGAAGGTTATGGATAACAAAAGTTTAAAGATTGTTGTAACGGGGGATATATGTATAAATTCATTACAATGGGTAACAGAACCACAAAATAATAAAGGGTTAAACTGGCAGTCACACTTAAATGTGCATAATGTTTTAAAATCGGGGGAGTCTTTACTTTTAGCAAAACTTGTAGCTTTAGCTACAGAAGCTTCTATATATTCACCTAAGATAGATGATATTGAAGCAAATCTATCGAAAGATTTTCTTCGATCAACAGCAGAGTTAGAGCTTTTTCCCGTATCTGCCGATGAAAAGAAGAATGATAAGGTATATAGAGTAAAACGCTTTTTAGGTTTTACTGGTCCATTTTCCGATACTCCAAAATTACTTCCTATAGCTAATGATGATGCTAATGCTGACATAGTTATAATAGATGATGAAAATAATGGATTCAATTCTAATGAAGAATTTTGGCCTTTAGCCCTGAAAGCGCCTGAAAAACGTCCAATAATTTTGTATAAAATGAACAATCCCATTGGTTCTAGCGCACTTTGGAGACAACTAGAAGAAAATCATGTTGAAAAAACAGTAGTTATTATAAATGGAGAGGACTTGCGTTCAAAGGGAGTTAATATAAGTAAAAGCCTTTCTTGGGAAAGAACAGCTCAGGAGTTTTTATGGCAAATACACAATAATCCCAACCTTTCTTTTCTTGCTAATTGTCATCACCTCATAGTGCCTTTTGGTCTTGAAGGTGCTATCTACTATAGAGATGAAGGAATAAATGAAGCGTATCTATATTTCATACCTTATGAATCAGAGGGCGGATCTTTTAAGGATTCTCAGGGTAAAATGTATGGACTGACCTCTTGTTTTGTAGCTGGACTTGCACGTAGTATTGCTTCAGAAAGCTATAATGATGAAGATTTATCTTCATTAATAGGAGAAGGAATACGTGAAGGAATTGTTGCGTCACAAAAATATTTTGTTAATGGCTTTGGAAAAAATGTTGAAGAATTTCAGTTTCCAAACCCCAAGATATTCACTGAAGAAAAAAAAGACTTTATATATAAAGATTTAATCCAAGACGTTAAGATACCGAATAAGGAAAACAATAATTATTGGTACATTCTAAGAGATAAGAGTTCAGCTAATCTAGCTGAAATAGCCTATGATATTGTCAAAAATGGAGTAAAGGATGCACTTAAGTCTATACCCATAGCACAGTTTGGAAACTTACAAACTGTAGATAGAACAGAAATTGAAAGTTATAGAAGTATTAAAAACCTTATGTGGGAATACATTTGTACTAAAAATACAGTTAGGCCGCTTTCTATAGCGGTATTTGGAACTCCAGGATCAGGAAAATCTTTTGGTGTAACAGAAATAGCTGATAGTATTGCTCCAGAAGTAATTGAAAAGCTAAATTTTAATTTATCACAATTCAGAACACCAGCAGATTTAATTAGTGCTTTCCATAAAGTGAGAGATTCTTCGCTAAAAGGTAGAATTCCATTAATATTCTTTGATGAATTTGATTCTGCGTTCGAAGGAAAATTAGGATGGTTAAAATACTTTTTAGCACCAATGCAAGATGGAGTGTTTATGGAAGGTGATTCTATACATCCAATAGGAAAGGCTATTTTTGTATTTGCTGGGGGAACAAACAGTACATTTAAAGAGTTCCTTGGCGAAGATATAGAAGATGAGAATGAAAAGAAGCAATTTTTAATAGAATTTAAAGGAGCTAAAGGCCCGGACTTTACAAGTAGATTAAGAGGATATGTAAATATTCTAGGGCCAAATCGAACAGATGAAAAAGATCAGTTGTTTATAATCAGAAGGGCAATGCTGTTGCGTTCATTATTGGAACGTAAGGTACCTCATCTTATAAATGACGAGGGAGAAGCACAAATTGATAATGGTGTACTAAGAGCACTATTAAAGATTAGAAGATATAAACATGAATCAAGATCAATGGAAGCAATACTAGAAATGAGTATGTTAACTAATGCAAAAATTTGGGAACAATCTGATTTGCCATCCAAAGAACAATTAAAACTGCATGTAGATGAGGAACAATTCTTAAGACATCTAATGCATGATGCTTTTTATAGTGAAAAAATAGAAAGCCTTGCAATAGAGATTCATAATAAATATAGGATGATTAATGAAGATAATAAAAATGAAGATGTAGTGGATTTTATTGTTCCTTGGGATAATCTTAGTGACGAATTTAAAAATTCTTGCAGAGAGCAGGCTATACACATTCCCAATTCTTTGCTTAAAATTAATTACGACATTGTTTCTGTTAAGGAAAATCCTAAAGTTATAGAGTTCACTAGAAAAGAACTGGAGATTTTAGCTAAAGAAGAGCATACACGGTGGTATCGACATAGAAAAAGGAATGGATGGAAGTATGGAACAGTTAAGGACAATTCTCAGAAAACTGATCCAGGACTTGTATCGTGGGATAACCTACCAGAAGAAAAGAAAAATAAAGCTTATCAAATGGTTAAGGTTTGGCCAGAAATATTGGCAAAATCAAATTTTAAGTTAGAACGATTGAAATTTTTACCTAATTAATAAAGTGATTGTATTGTATAAAAGTATATAGCTTGTAACTAAACTGTTATGGTAGCTATATGCTTTTATATTTTACATTACAGCCCTAGTCTATTTTCTTTTATTTCTTTTCCACTTAAGCTCATAGAAAGCTTATAATGAAATTTATGCATGCCTTGCCTTTCATAAAATCTATGAGCATCTAATCTCAATTAATTTGGATTATTATTTTTGCAATAAATAAAAGCTGATTTTAATTTTTAATGCGGCATTATTCAACTAACGGAGGGCATACAATTACTTTTTAATATGGTTTTATAAAAAAACTTTATAAAGTGAATTTACAAAGTTTAAAAGTGATGATATACTAATATCAGAAAATAAAAACAAGTCAAAATAAACGATAGTATTTATGAAAACGACCTCATAAACTAACTTTAAATTATAGCAAGTAAAAATTAAGCGAAAGGTAGAACGTATATGATTATTAGAAAAGTTACAGACAAAGAATTCAAAAAGTATGGACAAGTTTTAAAAAATTATGACTGCTTTGAACTAATTGAAAAGATGAAAGAAACACCATTACCAAGTGATGTAATATATGAACCGTCAGTTAAAGACTTAGAAGTTCTAAAAATTGCTGAAGAGTTAAGAGTAAGAGAATTTGGTGAATTACCAATTCAAATAGGATACTGTAATGGTAACAATCACGTATTAAATGCAGTAGAGTATCATCGTTCATCCGAAATAAATGTTGCAGTAACTGATCTTATTTTACTTATAGGTTATCAACAGGATATTGAAGAGGATTTTACATACAATACCTCAAAAATAGAAGCTTTCTTTGTCCCAGCGGGCACAGCGATAGAGGTATATGCAACAACTCTTCATTATGCACCTTGTAATGCAAATGATGATGGATTTAAGTGTGTTGTGGTATTACCAAAAGATACAAATTTAACTTTGGAAAATAAGATTGAGAAGATTGGTGAAGATGCTTTATTATTTGCTAAAAATAAATGGTTAATTGGCCACAAGGATAGCACTTTAGGTGATCAAGGAGCGTTTATAGGTCTAATTGGAGAAAATATTTCAATAAAATAAAAAATGTAATAAAATAGAATTTTATAATAAATTGGAGGAATATATTATGAAGAATATACCACAAGTAAAATTAGGAATTGTTGCAGTAAGCAGAGACTGCTTCCCAATGGAGCTTTCTGTTAATCGTAGAAAAGCTGTAGTAGAATCTTATAAAAAATCCAATAAGGATATTTACGAATGTTTAACAACTATTGAAAATGAAAAACATATGGAAAAAGCATTAGCAGAAATTAAAGAAGCTGGAGTAAATGCACTTGTAGTTTACCTTGGAAACTTTGGACCTGAAACTCCAGAAACTTTGCTTGCAAAAAAATTCGATGGACCAGTAATGTTTGTTGCTGCAGCTGAGGAAAGAGGGGACAACTTAATTAATGGTCGTGGAGATGCTTATTGTGGAATGTTAAATGCCAGCTACAATTTAGCACTTCGTAACATAAAAGCATATATTCCTGAATATCCTGTAGGAACAGCATCAGAAGTTGCAGATATGATTGAAGAATTTGTACCAGTTGCTACTGCATTACTTGGATTAAAAAACTTAAAAATTATATCCTTTGGACCTCGTCCACAAGACTTCTTAGCTTGTAATGCACCAATTAAACAATTATATAATTTAGGTGTTGAAATTGAAGAAAACTCGGAGCTTGATTTATATGCAGCATTTAATGAACATGCTAATGATCAAAGAATTCCAGAAGTTATAGCTAGCATGGAAAAAGAATTAGGTGAAGGAAACAAAATGCCTGGAATCCTACCAAAGCTTGCTCAATATGAAATTACACTATTAGACTGGATGGAAGCGCATAAAGGTTCAAGAGAATTCGTTGTTTTTGCAAATAAATGTTGGCCATCCTTCCAAACACAATTTGGATTTGTACCTTGTTATGTAAATAGTCGTTTAGCAGCAATGGGAATTCCTGTAGCTTGTGAAGTTGATATTTATGGTGCTTTAAGTGAATATATTGGAACATGTATAAGTCAAGATGTTGTAACATTACTTGATATTAATAATACAGTACCGGCTGATATGTATGAATCAGAAATCAAAGGCAAATTTGATTATACATTAAAGGATACATTTATGGGATTCCATTGTGGAAATACAGCTGCTTGTAAGCTAACAAGAGGAACTATGAAGAACCAAATGATTATGGCAAGGGCACTAGAACCAAATCAAGAACCAAACATAACTAGAGGAACTCTTGAAGGAGACATTGTTCCAGGAGAAATCACATTCTTCCGTTTACAAAGCAATGCAGACGCAGAGTTAACAGCATATGTGGCAGAAGGAGAAGTTTTACCAGTTGCAACTCGTTCTTTTGGATCTATTGGTATTTTTGCAATTCCTGAAATGGCAAGATTCTATCGTCATGTACTAATAGAAAAGAGATATCCACACCATGGTGCAGTTGCATTCGGACACTATGGAAAAGCAATTTTTAACTTATTTAGATATTTAGAAGTTAAAGAGTTAGGATTCAATCAGCCAAAAGGGGTGCTTTATAAAACAGAGAATCCTTTTAAATAATATATATAATTATTAATAATTCCCTATTAATAACATTTTAAGATAGAGACAGTAATTTTAAACTGTCTCTATCTTACTATAAAGAAAATGTGAAAGGAATAGATATTTATGAATTTTTTAGGAATAGATTTAGGAACTTCTTCTGTTAAGATTATAATAATGAATGAAATAGGAAAAGTTGTTGAAAGCGTTTCAAAAGGCTATGAAGTTAGTTATCCAGAAGTAGGATGGGCTGAGCAAAATCCAGAAGATTGGTGGAATAGTACTAAAGCAGGAATTAAAGAATTACTAAGCAGAGGCAATATAAAAGCAGAAGATATTAGTGGAATAGGCTTCAGTGGACAAATGCATGGATTAGTTTTATTAGATGAGAATGATAATGTTCTGATGCCTGCTATTCTATGGTGTGACCAAAGGACACAAAAACAATGTGACTATTTAAATAATGAGTTTGGTCAAGAAAAGCTTTCAAAATATACTGGAAACAAAGCTTTAACAGGTTTTACAATTCCCAAAGTGCTATGGGTTAAAGAGAACAGACCGGAAATCTATGGCAAGATATCACATATGATGCTGCCAAAAGATTATATAAGTTTTAAACTTACTGGCAATTTTGCATCTGATGTATCCGATGCATCAGGGACAGTAATGTTTGATGTAGAGAATAGAAAATGGTCAAAGGAAATGTTAGATTTATTAGAAATAAAAGAAGCAGTTTTACCAAAGGTTCATGAGTCTTGGGAAGTTACAGGAAAAGTTTCTGAAGAAGCTGCTAAGGAAACAGGACTATCAACAGAAACCTTAGTAACTGCAGGAGCAGGAGATCAAGCTGCAGGTGCAGTTGGAACGGGTACAGTAGATGCAGGAATTTTATCAGTTGCACTCGGAACTTCCGGAGTAGTTTTTGCTTCTGATGAAAAATTCGCTGTAGACAAAGATAATAGACTTCATTCTTTCTGTCATGCAAACGGCAAATGGCATCAAATGGGTGTTATGCTTTCTGCAGCTGCCTCACTTCAGTGGTGGGTAGATAATGTTAATTCAGATATAGAAGGAGATATTTTTGAAAAGTTGCTTTCTGAAGCAGAAAATGCACCTATAGGCAGCAATAGATTATTCTTTTTACCGTATCTCATGGGAGAAAGAACACCTCATAGTGATCCGAATGCAAAAGGAAGCTTTATAGGTTTAAACATAACTCATAAAAGAGGAGAAATGACAAGAGCTATTCTTGAAGGTGTTTGCTTTGGACTTAGAGATTCCTTGGAAATATTAAAAGACTTAAAGATTGAAGTAAAAGAAGTAAGAGTTAGTGGTGGTGGCTCTAAGAGTAGACTTTGGAGGCAGATACTTGCAGATATATTTGATTTAGAAGTAAATGTGATAAATTCAAAAGAAGGTCCAGCTTATGGAGCAGCAATACTTGCAGCAGTGGGCTGCGGATTATATGGCAGTGTAGATGAAGCTTGCAGGGTATTGATAAACATAACAGATAAAGTAGAGCCAATAAAGGAAAATGTTGAAAAGTATAATAAGTTCTATAATGTATATTCATCGCTATATGATTCTTTAAAAGATAAATTTGAAGAAATAAGTAAATTATAGGGGTAACTTAAGCGGTGATATAAAATGAACAAATTAAAAGCAATAGATCAAGAAACTATAAAAGTGTTGAATCAAAAAAAGATGCTTCAGCTATTGTATAGAAATAAGAAGCTTACAAAGCAAGATATATCTCAAGCTTTAAATGTAAGCATTCCCACGGTTATAAGCAATGTTAAGGAACTGATAGAACAAGGCTTTTTAGAAGAATCAGGAGTTGCAGAATCTACTGGAGGGAGAAAACCTACAATTATTAGGTTTCTTCCAGATTCCAGATATTCTTTTGGTGTATGCATTACAAGGGGGAAAGTTAGGATTATAATAGTAAATCTGTACTTTGATATAATTGCAGAGAGAGCAATTAATATTCCTGAAGAGCTAAATGATTTTGAAAGTTTAATTTTAGATATAAAAAAAGAAATGGATTCTATTTTAAGTGATTTTAATATACCTAAAGATAAAGTATTAGGATTAGGCTTTGCATTACCTGGTACGGTTAATGAGAAGAAGATGCTCTTAGAGAATGCTCCAAATTTTAAGTTGAAAAATATATGTTTTAAGGATTATAAAAATACTTTTGAATATCCCTTGTATATTGAAAATGAAGCCAATACTTCAGCTTCAGCGGAAGCATTTATTAATTTCAATAACACTTCAAACAGTTTGGTTTTTGTATCTATTACGGAAGGCATTGGAACGGGGATAATAATAGGGGAAAGTCTGTATAAAGGCTATAATAAGCGCGCAGGTGAATTGGGCCATATGACTATTGTAAAGGATGGTAAACAGTGTAACTGTGGGAAAAAGGGATGTTGGGAACTATATGCATCCCAAAAATCATTAATTAATGAGTATAGAGAGGTTTTTAATATAGAAAATAAGAGCTTATCTTATTTTTTAAACTTAGCAATAGATGATATAAAGGCTAAGGAGATACTTGATAGGTATCTAGACTATCTTGCAGAAGGTATAAAAAATATAATTCTCATGTTAGACCCTCGCAATATAATTATAGGTGGAGAAATATCAAACTATAAAAATTTAATCGACCTAGAATTGAAAAAGAAAATATTTAAAGAGAATAGCCTTTATAACGACGATGATCGCAAAGTTTTATTTTCAAATTTAGATGGAAATGCAGCTGTATTTGGAGCGGCTTTAATGCCAATGGAGAAATTATTTTTTATAAGTGATAAGGTAATTTAATTATAGATACCCACGGCCGAC
>NZ_JAEEGC010000096.1 GCF_019207025.1 Clostridium thailandense
GAAGAAGCATTAGTATTAAAGAAAAAGACTGGTGGAAAGGTTACCATAATAAGTATGGGACCACCACAAGCAGAAAAAGCTTTAAGAGAAGCTATAGCTATGGGTGCAGATGAAGCGATACTTATATCAGACAGGGCCTTTGGTGGAGCGGATACACTAGCTACATCGCACACACTAGCAGGAGCGTTAAAGAAATTAGATTATGACATAATATTTGCAGGAAGACAAGCTATAGATGGAGATACAGCTCAAGTTGGACCAGAAATAGCTGAACATTTAGGAATTCCACAAGTTACTTATGTAGAAAAGATAGATGTTGATGGTGATTCCTTAAAAGTACAAAGAGCATGGGAAGATGGATATGAAGTAATAAGTGTTAAAACTCCAGTACTTTTAACAGCTATAAAAGAATTGAATGAGCCAAGATATATGCATATGGCTAATATATTTGAAACCTTTAATAAAGAAATTAAAATCTGGAATGCAGATAATATAGATGTGGACAAATCTTTACTTGGACTAAGTGGATCTCCTACAAAGGTTAAAAAGTCATCCACTAAGGAGGCAAAAGGACAAGGAGAAATGGTAATTTTTCCTGCTAAAGAAGCAGCATTTTATGCAGTAAAAAAATTAAAGGAAAAGCACTTAATTTAAGGAGGAATTTGAAATGAACATAGCAGAATATAAAGGTGTATGGGTATTTGCTGAACAAAGAGACGGAGAACTTCAAAAGGTATCCTTAGAATTATTAGGAAAAGGTAGAGATTTAGCAAACAAGTTAGGAGTAGAATTAACAGCTCTTTTACTTGGAAGTGATATAGATAATATAGCGAGAGAATTAGTGGCTTATGGATCCGATAAAGTAATATATGCTGACAGCCCATTATTAAAACACTTTACAACGGATGGATATACAAAAGTTATATGTGATTTAGTAAATGAGGCAAAACCAGAGTCTATACTAATTGGTGCTACTTTCATGGGCCGAGACTTGGCTCCAAGAGTAGCGGCAAGACTTTCTACAGGGCTTACAGCAGATTGTACATCTCTTGATATAGATCCAGAAAATAAGAACTTACTTATGACAAGACCAGCCTTTGGTGGAAACTTAATGGCAACAATAGTTTGTGGAGATCACAGACCACAAATGTCGACAGTAAGACCTGGTGTGTTCAGTAAGTTGGAAAAAGATAGTACAAGAACTGGAGAAATTCAAAAGGTAGCTGCTAATTTAACAGAAGCAGATATAAGAACTAAAACACTAGATGTAGTTAAAGCTTGCAAGGATTGCGTGGACATTGGAGAAGCAAAAATAATAGTTGCAGGTGGAAGAGGCCTAGGGAATAAAGAAGGTTTCGAACTATTGAAGGAACTTGCTGATACACTTGGAGGAAGCGTTGCAGGGTCAAGAGCGGCTATAGATAACGGTTGGTTAGATAAAGCATATCAGGTTGGACAAACCGGTAAGACTGTTAGACCAAACCTCTACATAGCTTGTGGAATATCAGGAGCAATACAGCATTTAGCTGGAATGCAGGATAGTGATTATATTATAGCTATAAATAAGGATGAGAATGCAGCTATAATGAAAGTTGCAGATCTTGCTATAGTAGGAGACTATACAAAAGTTATTCCTGAGTTTGTAGACCAAATTAGAAAAATGAATAGTTAATTAAAAGATTAGCATACTAGGTGCCACCAATCTGGGGTGCCATAGGATATATAGTTAACAGCTAGGTGAATAAATTGATTAGTATTTTCTGGCTGTTAACAAAATTATATGAGAATTTTATATTTTATAAAAGCCTAACGACTAAAAAGTTAGGCGAGTTAATGCTTGTGGAATTCCGCAAGTAATTAAGATTAGATAGAAATACGAGGAGGAATTCAACATGAAAAAGATATGTGTACTTGGTGCTGGAACTATGGGAGCAGGAATAGCTCAAGCTTTTGCTGCTAAAGGTTATGAAGTAGTGCTAAGAGATATAAAGGATGAATTCGTTGAAAGAGGAATTGCTGGAATAAAAAAAGGTCTTTCAAAATTAGTAACTAAAGGCAAAATGTCTCAAGAAGATGCTGATGCTATAGAGGGCAGAATAACAGGAACAACAGATTTAAACTTAGCAGCAGATTGCGATTTAGTAGTTGAGGCTGCTGTTGAAAATATGGAAATAAAGAAACAGATATTTAGTGATTTAGATAAGATATGTAAAGCAGAAACAATTCTTGCTTCTAACACATCATCTTTATCAATAACTGAAGTTGCAGCAGCAACAAATAGACCAGACAAAGTTATAGGAATGCATTTCTTTAACCCAGCACCAGTAATGAAGCTTATAGAAATAATAAAGGGAATGGCTACTTCTGATGAAACTTTTAATGCTATAAAAGAGTTATCAGTAGCTATTGGAAAAGAACCAGTTGAAGTTTCCGAAGCTCCTGGTTTTGTTGTAAACAAAATATTAGTTCCAATGATAAATGAAGCAGTAGGAATTTTTGCAGAAGGAATAGCTTCTGCTGAAGATATAGATAAGGCTATGATGCTTGGTGCTAATCATCCAATGGGACCTTTAGCATTAGGTGATCTTATAGGTTTAGACGTGTGTTTAGCTATAATGGATGTTCTATATAAAGAAACAGGAGATACAAAATATAGAGCTCATGCGCTATTAAGAAAGTATGTAAGAGCTGGATATCTTGGAAGAAAAACAGGAAAAGGATTATTTGATTATATAAAATAATTGCTTGAAAACATATAGAAAAATAATAAAATCAGACTGGTGCTTAAAAATATATGATCTATTACAGAAGAGTTTTTAAATTTTAAGCCTATGTAGATTTGCTGAATTCAAATATAATACTGAAAAGGAGCAGGTGTCATGTTGGCTTTAAGTGCGTTGGATAATATAAAAGCTTTTGCGGAATTGGAGGCAGCTATAATACCAGGAGGTGGTATATATCTAATTAATGAAGGAAATACATATACTTGGCGAAAAGCGTCAAAAGCTTTTGACCTGAATGTATTTCGGGTTGGAGATAAAATAAATAGTAATAGTATAGTATTCAGAGCAATGGAAGAAAATAAAACATTAATTCAGAGTATTCCGGCATATATTTATGGAACAAAGATGATTGCTATTGCTGAACCAGTTGTAAACGAAGATGGACAAGTTGTAGGGGCATTTTCAATTATATTCCCTAAGTTACATCCAGTATTAAAATCATTTAATAATTTTGCACCTATCATGGCTGAAGCATTTCCTGAAGGAGCTTTTATATTAGCAACAGATTTAGAAAAGGTCACTCACAGGCAGCCTTCAAAAAAATTTGATGTACCTGGCTTATATATTGGATGTGAATTAGATGAGGAGGAGATTGCAAGCAAGGTTATAAAATCAAAACAATCTGTTTCGATAGAACTAGATAGTTCAGCATATGGAGTTCCTACTTATGTAACCGCTTATCCGTTATTTGATGAAGATGATTCGTATGAAGTTGTTGCTACATTAGGAGTAGCAGTACCTAAGATAACTGCCAGCAGTCTTCGTGATATGTCAGAAAATCTTGAAAGTAGTCTTTCAAGAATAGCTTCTGCAATTGGAGGAATAGCTGTATCAGCATCTCATATCCATTCGAATCAACAGGAGCTTAACAAGGAAATTAAAGAAATAATAGAACTAACAGAGGGAATAGATGAAGTATCAACCTTTATAAAAAAAATCGCTGAAGCAATAAAAATGCTTGGATTAAATGCATCAATTGAAGCTGCTAGAGCTGGAGAAGCAGGAAAAGGTTTTGGCGTTGTTGCAAAAGAAATAAAAAAGTTATCCGAACAATCTAAAAGTACAGTCCTAAAAATTAAAGAACTAACCAATAAAATTAAGGAAAAAGTAGATGAGACAAGTATGAAAAGTTGCATATCACTTTCTTCAAGTCAGGAACAGGCTGATATTACAGAAGAAATTACAACTAGTATTCAGGGGATAACTTCTATGTCGGTAGAATTAAATAAAATTGCACATGAGTTGTAACCTTATAGAAATTAATAGGAATTAAGAAGAATAAATAGGAGATTTGGAAATGGACAATAAAAAATATATAGGTCTGCTTAATTACATGAAGGATTTAGGGAGCGTTGTGGTAGCTTTTTCAGGAGGTGTGGACAGCACATTTTTACTTAGGGCAGCAAAGGAAGCGTTAGGAGATAAAGTAGCTGCGCTCACAATAGTCGCTCCTTATATTCCTAGATGGGAAGTTAGTGAAGCAAAGGAATTGGTGAAAAAAATCGGCATAAGGCATGAATTCTTAGAGGTTCCTACCATAATAGATGAAATTAAGTTAAATCCTAAAGACAGATGCTATCTGTGTAAAAAAACCTTATTTTCTATGGTAAAAAGCTTTGCAAAAAATAATGGGTTTGAATATGTAGTGGATGGAACAAACGTTGATGATATAAATGAGTACAGACCAGGATTAAGGGCATTAAAAGAACTTGGAATTAGAAGCCCTCTTCTTGAAAATGGACTGACAAAAAGTGAAATAAGAGAGTTGTCAAAAGAACTTGATCTGCCTACCTGGAACAAAGCATCTTATGCATGCCTCCTTTCAAGGATCCCTTATAATACTGAGCTTAGAGAAGAGGATTTTGATAAAATAGAGAAATCAGAAAGATATATGATAGATAATGGATTCAAGGTTGTTCGTGTAAGATGCCATAAAGATTTAGCAAGAATAGAAGTTCCAAGAAACGATATTAAGAGATTAATTGTTATGGATTTATTAGATGAAATTTCCCTGAAGTTTAAAGAGTTTGGATTTAAGTATGTATCACTGGATGTTCAGGGATACAAAACAGGAGGATTTAATTCTGATATAGAAGGAGAGGTAAAGCAAGATGCTAAGAGAACTTTTACACGAGGTTAAGAATGGAACTATTTCCATTGATGATGCAGTTAGCAAACTTGAGGATTTACCATATAAGGATCTAGGATATGCGAAAATTGATAACCATAGAGAAATAAGGGTGGGATATCCTGAAGTAGTATATTGTGCAGGAAAGACAGTTAATCAGGTTGCAGGTATTATTAAATTTATGAATACAAGAGATAATAATATTTTAGGAACTAGAGCTACAAAAGAAATGTACGAAGCTGTCAAAAGGATTTGCAGCGAAGCAGAATATAATGAGCTTGCAAGAACAATTACAGTAAAAAAGAAAGAGATTGCTATTACAGAAACTTATATTGCCATTATAACAGCAGGTACTTCGGATATACCGGTGTCAGAAGAAGCAGCAGTTACGGCAGAGCTTTTTGGAAACAAAGTTATAAAAATAAATGATGTTGGTGTTGCAGGTATACATAGATTATTAAGTAAGCTGGAAATAATAAGAGGTGCTAAAGTTGTAATTGCAGTGGCAGGAATGGAAGGGGCTCTTGCAAGCGTTATTGGGGGACTTGTTAATAAACCGATTATTGCTGTGCCGACAAGTGTAGGATATGGAGCCAGCTTTGGTGGGATTGCGGCACTACTTTCAATGCTAAATAGCTGCGCCAGTGGTTCTAGTGTTGTAAATATAGATAACGGTTTTGGAGCTGGATATTTGGCAAGTATGATAAATAAGCTTTAACAATATTATAAGGTACTGTAATCTAGAATAAATAATAATTTTAAATTGCAGTGCCTTATTTTCATTAGAAATTATATATTTAATAATTGTACACCAATTCGTATGGTTTTATGACATTTGCATTATAAATTGCCTTACTAATATTACTATGTAATTAAAAATTAGATGTATTTTAATATTTGTTTATATGGGTAAAATCCACAACATCGCGTCTTACCCTAGCAAGTTTTGGCTCACCAACAACAGGATACCCTAAGCGGCAGGAAAAGGCAATTCTAAGGTGATCTGGAATGTTGAGAATTCTTTTTACTTCCTTTTCTACTGGCCCGCCGATTAGTGCACTAACTATTTGAACGCCAATACCTAAAGAATTTGCCATTAGCCACATATTTTCCATAATACAACCTAGACTCATTATACCTAAAAAATCTCCTTCTGAAGCTGGTGCTCTACGATTAGGATCATACAGAAAAACTAATAAAACATCAGTTGCTTTTAAAAACTTGCCTATAAAATCATTCGTAATTTCCTTTTGATCATCTTTTGGTGTAGCAGTAAATCGTGTACTTAAGAGTCCCGTTTTTCTCTTTCTAAATTCCTCCTCCGAGAATGATAAATGTGGATAATTTTCTTTGATATAGGTTTTAGAAATTGTATATTTTATATTACCTATGGATTGTAAAAGTGTTTTATCATCAACTACTACTATTTCGAAATTTTGCATGTTGTGTGCCGTAGGTGCCCAGCTGCAAGCTTCTAAAATCTTATGAAGATCCTCTTTCCCCATGGATTTTTTCGAATCAAAAAGTCCTCTTATTGATTTTCTTTCCTTAATAAGTTCTAATGTATCTTTCACAATAGTGCCTCCTTCTTATAATTAATTTTAGTGGATTATATTAGGATATGTATAAATTATATAAAAAAAATGACTGTTCTTATCATGTGAATTAATAATTGAATCAATAGTTTCTAAATAAGAATTACTATTTATTTAGAGATATAATGCTATTTTAAAATTTTCTAGAGGAATATCCTATTTGAAAGTTTCCAAAACGGAATTAATCATTTCTGCTTTTAAACTTAACGATTTAACGTTGCTGTCATATAATTTAATTATAGGTAAGAAAGAGTGACAAAAATTTCATGTAAATAGTAAGGATTCATTAAATGGAGGAATTAGTATGAGGATACTTTATTATGATTGTTTTGCAGGAATAAGTGGAGATATGAATTTAGGAGCTATGCTGGATGTTGGGGTAGACAACAATTACTTAATAGAAGAGCTCTCAAAATTAAACTTGGATGATGAGTTTGAAATAAAAATTGGAAAAGAACTCAGAAAAGGAATTGAAGGAACAAAGATAGAGGTTGTTCTAAAACATGATGATGAAGATCATCATCATCATCACCATGATCATAGAAATCTAAAAAATATTGAGAACATAATAAGTTCCAGTGAGTTAAATGACAATGTAAAAAAAATCAGTTTAAGCATGTTTAGGAAAATAGCAGAAGCAGAGGCAAAGATTCATGGAAAAACGTTATATGAAGTACATTTTCATGAGGTAGGGGCTGTTGACTCTATTGTTGATGTAGTTGGAGCTGCTATTTGCTTGGACTATCTTAAAGTGGATAAAGTTGTGGCTTCTTCCATTGAGCTTGGAGGAGGGTTTGTAAAATGTGCTCACGGAGTTATTCCTATTCCAGCACCTGCCACAGTAGAGATATTGAAAGGAGTACCAGTGAGGTTGGGGAAAGTACCTTTTGAAACTACAACTCCTACTGGGGCGGCAATATTAGTTTCCTCTGTGAATGAATTTTCCGATACTAAAGAATTTATAATTGAAAAGACGGGATATGGTATAGGTGAAAGAGATTTAGAGATACCTAATGTGTTAAGGGTTTATTTAGGTAAAAGTTAAATTGTAAACGATATAAATATGAAATATCAATAAAGTAAGCAATGAGTATTTGTATAAATATTGGAGGTATGAAGAATGAATGAAACATTAAAGAAGAAGTATCCGTAAATATAAAGATGAGCAGTTAAATCAGATACTGGAAGCTGGCATATTTGCACCAAATGGTATGGGAAATCAACATGTAGTAATAGTAGTTGTACAAGATAAAGAATTAATTCAAAGACTTTCGAGGATGAATGTAAAAATTATGGGAAATTCGGATATAGATCCTTTTTATGGAGCTCCAACTATAATTATTGTACTGGCAGTTGGAAGGATTCATTCTTGCTTCCAGATGATGTATACCTCTTAATGCTACAATAGAAAATGTTAAAGCTATGGTTTACGTAGCTACAGGTAAGTAAATTTAAATATATATTAGCTTGAATTTTAAGGGGTATTTTTATAAATAGCCCCTTTTGGTTTACATAAGATTGGGCTGTAATGCAGTTGTAGAATCAATTTTGAAAAGCATTGCATGTATGCTTTTCACTATCATTAAGATGATAGTGTTTTTTGAGGAGGTACATAAATTGTTAGAATTCTTCTATAAGTTAACTGATGCAATAAATTAATATTGAAAAAAGTCTGGCAAGCAGTTATATTTATCTCTAAGAAATTTGATTTTTGATGAAAAAAGGAGGATAAATTAGATTGAATTATAAAGGAATTACCTTACTTCAGATTGAATACTTTTTTTCAGTCGCAAGATATCTAAATTTTACAGAAGCCGCAAGAAACTTATATGTTTCACAACCTGCGTTAAGTAAGCATATTGCAATGTTAGAAAATGAAATAGGTGTTCAGCTTTTTTTTAGAACAAAGAGAGATGTTCGATTAACAGCAGCAGGGATGATTCTGCTTAAAGAGATGGGTGGTATAATAGAACTTATAGAAAATGCTATAGAAAAATCTAAAAAACTTAATTTAGAAGAGGATAGTAATATTAGTATTGGATGTTTAGAAGCTATGGAGACAAGCACTTTTTTGCCAGTAATGATAAGAAAGTTTAGAGAAAAATATTCTAGTGTAAATCTAGTGCTTGAGAGGCATTCTTTTAAGGTATTAAGAGAAAAGCTAATTAATGGAACTTTAGATATAATATTTACTCTTTCCTTTGAAATTGATGATTCTCTTGGCATTCTTTCAGATATTGTATATGAAGGTAATGCTTATATTGTAATGGAAGCTTCTCATCCTCTTGCTAATAAAAGTGGTTTGATGCTTGAGGATTTTAAAAATGAAAATTTTATTATAATTTCTAGAGATGAATCTCCAAAAGGATTCGATGGAATTATAGGACTTTGTAAAAAGCATGGTTTCAGTCCTAAAATAGTGAAATCTCTTCCAAATGCAGAATCATTGATTTTATGTGTTGAATCTGGTTTGGGAGTTGCCTTACTTGACTCTAACATTAGATTATATAATAATCCTAATCTTAAAGGAATTAAAATAGAGGATAATTTTATAAGTGTCACTATGGCTTGGAAAAAGGAAAATATGAACACTGCCATCCCACTTTTTACAAACAGTGTTTTAAGTGAAGTAGAACTATAGAAAATAAATGTATACTAATTAGGATATTTAATTATGTATTAAAAGAGTAAAATTAAGCAGTATATAAAATAACTAAGTTTGGAATTTAGTATTTAAATTACAAAGCTTACAACAAGTATATTTTTAGTTGTAAGCTTTATTTTTATGCAAAAAATATGCCATAAACTAGTTTGCATTTATAACATAACAGAATAACAGTAATTCTAAATGTGTATTTTTCAGCAGGTGAAAACCTTGATAAAATATATACAAATAGTAAATCGTTTTCGAAAAGGAGAGAACTAAATGAAGGATTTAAGAAAAGAGCTAACTATAGAGGAAGAGCAAAAGCCTTACGCAAAGTATTTTCACCAATCGATTGCAGCACCTAACTCGCAGTTAATGAAGATTCTTAAACAAGGACAAATGAATCCAGCTAATACTTTGATGCTAGAAAATATAAATGATTTACTAAATGATGGATATGGAGAAGTTGAAACAGGATATTGTGTTCTTCCAAATGGATCAGGATATGTTGCCGAATTGTCATTCTAATGCTTTAGTATTAGGAGAAGTTTAGTGGGATGGCTTACACTTTCCTGTTGAATGCCAAGTTTGTGGAGCAGGTGGAGATTTAGAAAAAACAGAAGATGGAAAGTGGAAATTTATTATTGCTGCAAATGGATTAAGCCGCGATCGTACTACTGTTAAAGGCAGAGAATATCATTTAAGAGAAATTAGGCATACACAAGGAGGTTTTTATACGTCAGAAAATATGGCTACTGTTAAGGAAAAGTTTGTTAAGTACAAGGATATAAGTTTTCCAGCCATTGAAATTGATAGATAAAAGGAATAGCTTAATAAATTAATACTAGAATATTTAAAAAGTAAATTAAATAGGTAATGTATATACTGCAGTGCATGCAAGCTTTGACACAGTAGTTGAAATTTAATTAAATAGAAAAGGAGATATAAATATGGCTTTTAAAGTAATGGGTGTTACATCAGGAAGAAAGGATTCAAATTCTGATATTTTATTAAAGGAAGCACTTTTAGCGTGTCAAGAACAAGGTTCAGAAGTGATAATGATAAATCTTAGAGATTATAATATTTTAGAGTGTACAGGATGTATAACTTGTTCACACGGTATGTCTCAAGGAAAATATGTTGGCTGTACATTAGATACTAAAGATGACAAAAAAGCAATTATGGATGTCATGTTAAATCAGGATGCAGTTATTTTTGCAGCGCCTACCTATGATTTAATGCCTACTGCAACATTTTTAAAATTCATGCATAGAAATGTAAGTTATGAATCTGCATTTTTAGAATCAATTGGTGCAATTGAACACAGAGATAGAGTTGGTGCTTTAATTGCAGTAGGAGGTTCTACTCGTTCATGGCAGTCAATGGCATTAGAATGTATGCAGGCAACTTGTTTTACAAATGATTTTAAAATCGTGGATATGCTTTTAGCTACTCGTGTAGCAGCAGCTAAACACTGTTTATTGCATGATGATATGATTAAACGTGCTCATGAAATTGGCAGCAATGTCATGAAGTCATTGAACACACCAGCAAAAGAAAGAAAATGGTTAGGTGATGAAAATATGGGATGGTGCCCTAACTGTCACTCCAATGCTTTAATTTTAGGCGAAGTTCAATGGGATGGATTGCACTTCCCGATAGAATGTCAGGTTTGTGGAGCAGGTGGAGATTTAGAAAAAACAGAAGATGGAAAATGGAAATTTGTTATTGCTGAAAATGGATTATGCCGTGACCGTACTACTGTTGAGGGAAGAGAACATCATTTAAAAGAAATTATCCATACACAAGGGGGTTTTTATACGCCAGAAAATATGGCTACTGTTAAGGAAAAGTTTGTTAAATACAAGGATATAAGCTTTCCAGCCATTGAAATTCATAGAGAATAAATATTAAAAGTATTATATGAAAATAAGATTGAACTAAAAATAGCACTTACATTTATTTGATGCAAGTGCTATTTTTATAAACTGCTAATATAAACAGTTCAGGAGGATGAAATCAGGTGAAAAACAAAAAGGGAGATTTTTTATGGGGATTTGCATTATTAATATGGATATTAATTTTAGCAATACCTCATTCACGTGTAGTATTTATAGGAGTAACAGATGCCCATCCATATATGGGGGGATTCTTTAAATTTTGTATATTGGCAACTATGGGAGATTTACTTGGTGTTAGAATCTTAAAGAATGAATGGATTATACCAAAAGGTTTTATTTTTAAGGCTATTGTATGGGGAATCTTAGGAATGATGATTACCCTTGTATTTACAGTATTTGCTGCTGGTGCTGTGGCAGCGCAGACATCAGGCAAACTTCCTTTTGCAGGCTCAAAACTGGCGCAGGCTTTTTTCGGAAGTGCAATAATGAATTTAACCTTTGGGCCTATGATGTATATTTATCATAAGTTTGGAGATTTGTTTATTGATTTAAAGTATGAGAAAAAGGGTGGTAAGTTAACTGTTAAGGACTTTGTTGATAGAGTTGACTGGTATACAATCGTTAGCTTTTCATGGATAAAAACCTGTACATTAGTGTGGATACCATGTCATACAGTAGTATTTCTATTGCCGCCACAGTATAGAGTACTTGCATCTGCATTTCTATCTATATTATTAGGTATTCTAGTGGCAGTTTCAAAAAAAGGAAGTCAAAAACCTGAAATATTGGTGGCAAGTTTTTAAAATTTTTGTTCTGAAAAAGCTAGTAAATATAAAGGTTTATTAGCTTTTATCACTTATTAAATCACTTTTAAATGTATTGAAAATTCCCTTTGTCATATTTTGTATCATAATTTCTGAAAGATGTTCAGCAGATATAAAAATTTTTAATTCAAACCACCATCTTATTGATACCATCATATTAGCTAGAAACAGTTTGGAATAATCCTGACTTTTTACATGTATGACAGTATTATTTTCAATCTTACTAAATATTTTATTTTCGCCAATTTTAAGCATTTCATCAAAGACATTACTATTAATATCTGAATTCCACAATATAACATAAACTCTTTTTTGAGAAAGAAAAAAAGCTATAGTTTTTTCAATTTGATGGCGGTGATTAATAAGATCAGAACAAGGTAAATCTATAAATTCTGCATCTAAATTTTCATAAAAATTCCTTCCATAAATACATAATAATTTAGCCGACAATTTACTCTAATATGTTGCTTGAACAACAGTTGAAGAGCAGGTGTTGCTTAAGCAACATATAAAGCAAGGTTAATGATTGATGGTCATTTTTTGCTTTGTTATTATTATATCATTGAAAAATAAATGAAGAAAGAATATTAATAAATTCTTAATATCATATGTTATGAAAGGATGAATCAAAATGAACAAACAATTTTCAAATTTATTCTCACCAATTAAGGTACGTAATTATACTTATAAAAATCGTATTATAAATGCACCTACCTTATTTGCTCATTCTGTTTTGTTTTTGCCAGAAATAAAGGAAAACGTTTATAGAATGGTTGAAAACAGAGCAAAGGGCGGTTCAGCAGCAGTTTCAACTGGTGAAATCTCTGTTAACGCAGAAGAAGCCTTATGTCTATTTTTAGAGCGTCCAGTAGATTTTTCTAAATATGAAGGCGAGGATTTTGAAGCTATAAAGGAATTTGCCACAAGAATTAAGAAGCATGGTGCTATTGCATATTTAGAATTTTGTCATGAAGGTGCAAGATCTGAAGCAAAACCTCCTTATCAGCCTTGGGGACCAGATGGTTATATAAGAGAAGATGGTGTTGAAGTAAAGGCAATGGGTCTTGCTATGATGGAAAAAGTTTGTGAGGATTTTGCACAAATATCTCGTTTTGCAAAAGCCTGTGGCTTTGATGGAGTATTGGTTCATGGAGGTCATGGATTTAATATGCAGCAGTTTCTTTCTCCATGGACAAATCATCGCAGGGATGAATTTGGTGGAAGCATGGAAAATCGTGCTCGTTTTCCAATGATGATTCTTGATGCAGTTCGTGAAGCCATTGGTGAAGAAATGATTATTGAACTGAGAATAAGTGCAGAGGATGGAGTTGAAGGTGGACTTACAATTGATGACACAGTTGAATTCTGCAAATTAATTGATGGTAAGGTTGATATAATTCATGTATCAAATGGTTTAAAATGGGCTGGTAATCAAACTAACACTTTTTCAGATTTCTTTAAGGTCCATGGGATAAACGTTGAACACGCAGCAAAGATAAAGAAAGTTGTAAAAAAATCATTAATTGCAGTAATTGGCGGCATCAATAGTCCAGAACAGGCAGAAGAAATAATAGCTTCAGGAAAAGCAGATTTTATTGAACTTGGAAGACAGGGATTTGCAGATCCAGAGTTTGCTAATAAGGCTAAAAATGGTGAAGCAGATAAGATAAGAAGATGTGTAAGGTGTTTTCAATGTTATCCTGGATTCTGTGAACATAAAACAGATATACCACTTTGGGAAAAGTTATCTAAAGAAGAAGCAGCCAAGATTTATTCTCCAGCATCAATGGGAAGGTGTGCTATAAATCCTAATTCAGGTTTTGGTCACTATCCTGATCGTATGCAAGTTCCTAAAAAAAGCAGAGAAGTATTAGTTATTGGTGGAGGTGCTGGTGGGCTTCAGGCAACATTGACAGCAAAGGAAAGAGGTCATAAGGTAACTCTTGCTGAAAAGAGCAATAGATTAGGTGGTATTATTAATTTTACAGATATAGATGAAGACAAGGTTGATTTGAGAAACTTTAAGAATCTTTTAATTAGAGAAGTAGAAAATGATAAAGATATTAACGTTATGATGAATACAGAAGCAGATGAAAAATTAATTAATGAAATTAATCCAGATGCAGTAATAATAGCAGTAGGATCACATCCGTTAGTTCCTAAAATTCCTGGCATTGATACAGCTATGAATGCTCTTGAGGCTTATAACTCAATGGACAAGATAGGTAAGAAGGTTGTATTAGTAGGAGGTGGACTTGTTGGCTGTGAAGTAGGACTTCATCTTGCAAGTAAAGGCAAAGAGGTTACAGTTGTTGAAATGAATACAATGATGGCATTTGAGACCTTTGGATATTACAGAAATGCGCTGCTAGATGAAATGGATAAAAGATCTATAAAACAGCTTCTTGGTGCTAAGTGTCTTGAATTTAAGAAGGATGGAGTTTTAGTTTCAAAAGATGGACAAGAATCCTTTATTCAAGCAGACACCGTTATTTATTCAATGGGAATGAAGGCAAATACTAAAGATGTTGAAAAACTAAAAGATATATGTAAGGATAAAGAAGTACATGTTATTGGAGATTGTTTAAAGCCAGGTAAGGTAGGAGACTCAGTTAGAAGTGGATATATGGCGGCTATGTCAATCATCTAGAAAAAAGTTAGTTCAGAACTAATTTGAAGCTATAAATAGAAAAAGTATGTAAAATTTGAGTTGTCTCAGAATAGTATGAGACAACTTCTTCTATTTTAAAATAAAAAATAAGAGTTGGAAAAATCCAATCATGAAGAAATTTACAGGATTCTTAAGTGTACAGAAACTTAGATGTTCTGAAAATTTTTTAGAGAATTAAAATTCTAAATTTTGTGAAATATTATTGACGTATTATAATAAAAGAATTATAATAAAATCGTAAAAAATAAAAACTTACGAAAATTACAATTCTAAATATAAAGAGCAAATGTTAGTTATCTTAAAATAACTCATTTAACTTATCTGGAGGTGATAAAGAATATGAATGGCATTCCTAAACTAAAAAAATATCAATACGAGAAAACATACAAGTGTTCAAGAAAAAGTGATAACCAGGTTATTTTTTCAAATGATGTTTCTGGTGAAATTCATGAAGATATACCAAGAGATGAGATACAAGGTTGTCTAGAAGTGTGGTTGGAAGGTCTTAAAAGAGGAGAATATAGAATAAATCTTTTTTAGAGCTAAAGTGATATGAGAAATAATTTTTTAGGAATAATAAATATTTTTATTGTCTGTAAAACAAAATTATTATCTTATGTGAAAAATTACATGATAAAAATATATTGATTAAAAGATTTAAAGCGGAAAAATGGTAAAAATTTTTGCAGCCGATTAGGCTGCTAGGTTATCAGTTTTTATGTGACATAAAAATGTTATTAAAGGTCTGTAGATTAGGATTAGAGTTATCTTGACGCCATACAAGGCAGCAGCTTGGATCACTGATAGGGGGACCATCTATATTTAAAAATTTTACTAAAGAACTTTCTGTTAGAACATTTGTTGAGTCAAGAACAGTTATACCTATACCTGATTCAACTAAAATCATAACTGTTTGAACAGTTGGAGCAAATCTAAATTTGGGTATGAAACCCTCTTTTTTGCAAGCATCAATAATTAAAGTATTAGTCAGATGTGAATCTTCAGCAGAAGGTATAATAAAAGTTTCATCTTTTAAATCCAATAAGCAGACCTTTTTTAGTGTTGCTAATCTATGACCGATTGGTACGACAATATGGTCAAAAGATTTTTCAACAACATGATACATCAAGTTGGTTCTTTTCTCAATATCAAAGTAGAGTGTGAGAGCAAAATCAAGTCTTCCATCATATAACATTTCAGTTAGCCCATTAAAACTGTAACTCATTATATTTATTTGTAGGTTCTCATGAGAATAATTAAGTTGATTAATTGTCTTGATTAATGAATTTGGAGGTCTCATGCCGTCTAATATGCCTATGTTAAGGTAACCTGTAAGTCCCATATCAATATTTTTCGCTTTAGCTACAGCTGTATTGTATTCGTTATAAATATATTCAAGACTATCTGCTAATGCCATTGCAGCTGGAGTTGGTACAACTTTTTTATTCGTTCTCATAAAAAGTTGCATATTTAATTCCAATTCCATTGTTGAAATTTGACGACTTAAAGCAGGTTGAGTAATATAAAGCTGATCAGCAGCCTTGTTAAAATTTAAACATTTTACTAAAGTAATAAAGTATTTAATTTGATTAATATTCAAACTCATAACCGCCTATTTAGCATTTAAGCTATAATTCTCAAAAGCTATTCAAATAAGTATAACATTTTAATACATAAAAACTCCAGTAACATTGATTATATAATCTATATTGTATGATAATATCAAATTAAAAGTAGAGTTACCCTCCGGCATATGTTGCTAAACTTCAGCACGATAAAAATTTTTAATTATTCTAAAGCTCAGCATTTTGAAAATCTAAGAATTATTGATTTATAATAATTTATTAACGTAATTTGGCAACTATTACTAAAAGACATCGTATTATACGATATAATTATTATACTTTAATGGATTATTTTAATATAATTATGTTTGCATAGTAATATAAACTTTTGAAAAACGGTTTCAAAAGTTTTGCTATGGATGTAATAGGAGTAATTATGTGACATAAAAAGTGAAAATCATATTAGAAAATTAATATATTTTATTAACAATTAATTGAAAAAGTATTTGGTATAAAATTTAAAATTATATAAAATATTAAGTTTTTAAGGAGGATATATTATGAGCAAAAGATTAATTGAATCAATGGCCGACCTTGACGAAGATATTGTATTATATGATGATATTCATGACATCGGAAAAAATATTGTAACAACTGTAATGAGTAGTAATGGTTTTGAAGTTATAGATTTAGGTGTTGATGTACCAACAGGAAAATTCATTGAAGCTATTAAACAGTACAAGCCTAAAGTAGTTGGAATATCTTGTCTTTTAACTACATGCTTTGACAACGTAAAGGCATGTATACATGCAATAGAGGATGCAGGACTTAGAAATGATACAAAGATATTAGTAGGTGGAGACCCTGTAGATGACGCTGCTGGTAAGTATATGAGAGCAGACATTGTAGCTAAGAATGCACAGAATACTGTGGATTATTGCAAAAAATTTGTGGAGGTATAACAAAATGAAGACAACACAAGAATTGTATAATGAACGATTAACTAGATTTAGAAAGGCTGTGGCTTTAGAAAAACCAGATAGAACTCCAGTTGTAATGATGGCAGATTCCTTCTGTGCTGTACAGATGGGGGTGAAATTATCGGAATTCGCAAAAAGTATTGAATATTCTAATAAAGTGATTGTAGATGCACTTAAAAAATTTAAAGATTTTGATGGAACTACAGCTACCTTTGCTGCTGCTAGAGTATTTCCTTTTCAATTTATGTCAAAAATCAAGCTTCCAGGACGTGAATTAGCTGATAATGTACTTTGGCAACTTGACGAAAAAGAACTGATGAAAGCTGAGGACTATGACACAATACTGAATAAAGGCTGGAATGAGTTTAAATTGGACTACATAGAAAACAGATTGAATATTGATTTTGCTAAAGCTCAGGAAGAAATGGCTTACATCCCTCAGGCAAAAAAGAATGTTGAAGATGCAGGATATGTGGTATATAGTCCTATGGTATGTCAAACTGTTAATGAATTTTTAGGTGGCGGACGTTCAATGGCTAAGTACATGAGAGATTTGTACAAAATACCAGATAAAGTTGAAGCTGTATTAGACGTCATTTTGAAGCAATCTATTGAAGATTTAAGAAAGGAAATTAGAGAACTAAGGCCTGAAGTTGTATTTCTTTCTCCTGCACGTGGAGCTAGTGAATTTTATTCTCCTAAGTTATGGGAACGTTTTGTATGGAAATACATAAAGGAAACAGCAGATGCAATTATAGAAGAAGGTTCTGTATGCGATATTCATTGTGATTCAAACTGGGAACGTGATCTTGACTACTTTAAAGTTTTTCCTAAGGGAAAATGTGTATTTGAAACTGACGGAACAACAGATATTTATAAAATAAAAGAAAAGCTTGGAGGTCGCTTGTGTATTAAAGGTGATGTTCCATCATCAAAGCTTGTTCTTTCAGACCCAGATGAAATATATGATTACTGTACAAGACTCATTAAGGATATTGGTTCAGGACTTATCCTTTCTAGTGGATGTATGATGCCTCCAAATGCAAAAATGGAAAATGTAGAAGCAATTATTGCTGCTGCTGCCGGAAAGTAGAAATATTAAATAAGCTTTAATATAGACATCCACGGCCGAAAATTAACTTATAAAAAATATTTATTGATAACAGTTAACACAAATTAAATATTTTTTTAGAGGACAGAGGACAATTGACATAGGACAGTAAAGGAGGATTTTTCTCCGCTACACTACGAAAAATCTTTAATTTAAAAGAAATTTCTACTTTCTGAGTATTTGAATAAGCTATGTTTTACACTCACAAAACAAGCCTAAAAAAATGAATTA
>NZ_JAEEGC010000097.1 GCF_019207025.1 Clostridium thailandense
TGCATTAATTATCATCCTTTCTTTAGTATTTGTGTTTAAGAATAACATAAATAATTTAATAATTCTTGTATGATATTGCTCTAGTGAATTCCAAAAAAGGAACCATCTCATAAGTTAAGTGTCTGGTTTGGGTATCTATATTGCTGAAAAGATAATAAATTTACTCAAACACTGTACTATTCAAAGTTGAATTCTACAGTGTTTTTTGTCCAATAATATAAAGGAGTGAAGATATGAAGATAAAATTAATGTCTATTGAGGATTATGATTGCGTACATCAATTGTGGGAAAATACTGAAGGAATGGGAATGCGTAGTTTAGACGATTCATTTGAAGGGATAGATAAATTTTTGAAAAGAAATCCTACTACAAATTTTGTGGCTCAAGCAGAAAATAAGATTATAGGTGTAATATTATGTGGACATGATGGTAGAAGGGGGTATATTTATCACGCAGCAGTTAGTACTGATTATCGTGGAAGAGGAATAGGAAGAGCATTGGTTAATGCTGTAGTTGATGCTTTAAAAAAAGAAGAAATAAATAAAGTTGCACTTGTTGTATTTTCTTTAAATAATTTAGGAAATAAATTTTGGCAAGCGCTTGGTTTTAATAAACGAAATGATTTAGTTTATAGAAATTTAAGTATAAATGAAAATAATATCTAATTTAAACTATTATATAGAATATGATATTTATATAACTTGTAGTAATGAAATTTTATATAAAATGGCTTATAATTAAAACATAAAGAAAATCTAGATCAGAAAAAAGTAGAGGTGTGGTTTAAATGGCATTAAGACAAATTAGACTCCTTGGTGATGATATATTAAGAAAAAAGAGCAGAGAAGTTCAAATAGTAGATGATAGGATAAGACAAATTTTAAACGATATGGCAGATACTATGTATAATACAGAAAACGGTGGAGGATTGGCAGGACCACAGGTAGGCATACTAAAGAGGTTAGTAGTAATGGATATGGGACAAGGAATTATAAAACTGATCAATCCAAAGATTGTTAAAGAAGAAGGAGTTCAAGAAGTTGTAGAGGGATGTTTGAGTATTCCAGACAAATTTGGAAAGCTTAAGAGACCTGCAAAAGTGGTAGTAGAGGCGCTAGATGAAAATGGAGAAAAAGTTGTATTAACAGGTGTAGGTGATCTAGCGAAATGCTTCTGTCATGAAATAGACCATTTAGATGGAATTCTTTTTACTGATTTAGTTACTGAATATATAAAATGATACACAGAGCCCGACGGCCGAAAGTGAATTTATCCTCCTGAAGATGTTACCAGGCTTTGTCACAATAAAAACTTTTAATCATTCTAAAATACTTCGCTAAGAATGATAAAAAAGTTTTTATATGTGCCTTCAGCTTTGGTAACATCTCCCTGCATATAAGTTCACTTTCTCGTTTCATTCTCAACACTTGATACAAGCAATTATGTTAGTCTGAAATTATTAAGCATAAATACTAATTTAATTCAGTGAGGATATTCTTATTTCTCGGTTTACTATCTTAGTTATTAGAGAAATAGGAATATTTTTTTATTCATGGCAACCTTTTTGTCTGTGAAATATTTAATATTTAATTTATAATTTTAGTATGATATTGAGTTTCAAGGCCGAGAGTTGCTTTGATTGAGAGAGATAATAACAACTTTCGGCTCTAGTTATGTATAATTAAGAACAAATTAACTATTAAGGAGAATAAGTATGTTTAGTGATTTTATAAAGCACTACAATATAATACGAACAATACTTAGAGACATATTTCTTTACGGATGTTTTTCTAGAGAAGGATTAGAGGAAAAGAGAAATATAAGTTCAAGAAAATTAAGTTATGAAATGAGGAGAATACAGCAGTACATAGAGGATGAGTACATAAGAATCGATAAGGATGGGAGGTGTAAGCTTTTAGCTTTAACTTATGATTCAATAAGAAATACGGAAAATTTTCTTATAAAAACTTATATGACTAAAAGTTTTACCCGTACAGATTTGATTCTATATTTTTATATTTTAGGTAATTTACATATGCAAGATAAATCATGCTGTTTTCGAGAATTAGAAGACCTTTTAATAGAGAATGAATTAATATCTTATGATAATATAAGCCGCAAAACTATTGAAAGAAAGCTTAATGAAATGTATGAAAATTTAGGGATTTTGCAGTGTGATACTGTAAAGCGAGTTAAGCATTACAGCATAGCTAAAGATATTTTTAAAGCTCTTGATAACCAGGAGCTAACTGAACTTTTTACAGCAGTTTCTTTATTCAAAAATATATTGTTTCCTGTGTCGGCAGGCTACTATTGTGAAAGTAGTTTAAAGGACTATATAGTTTATGAAAGAGATATGAAACTTGATTTTAAAGACTATTTTCAATATAGAAATGTTCATTTTCATCCTGTTATAGAGGAAGAAATTTTATGGCAGATATTAAAAGTAATACATGGAAAGATATGTATAAGTCTTAATTACAAACTGCCTCAGAGTAGTGATGTAGAAATTCCGAAACAAATTTTGAAACCTTATAAAGTCCGATATGATATTCAATGCGGAAGATTTTATTTGGTTTCTTATGATGAATATGATAGATGCATAATATCTAGGCTAGATAGAATTGAAAGCATTGATATACATAAAGAAAGCTATGAAGCTGAAGGACTTGAAAAATTATATAAGAGCGATATGAGCTGTAGTTGGTCAAGTGTACCTTTAGTAAGAGGAAACAAAAGAGAAAACATAAAAATTGAAATTTTTATTAATGAACCTAAAGAAAATTATATTATAGAAAAGATTAAAGGAGAAGTGCATGGAGCTGCTGTTGAAAGGATTGACAAAGGCTACTATCTTTTAACTATGTCTGTCAACGACAGCAGTGAAATGGTTCCATGGATAAGGAGTTATTCCGGATATATGAAGGTTATAGAAGGACGACATCTTGTAAAGAAGTTATCTGAGGACTGGAGGGAGATGCTTGAAAACTATGGAGTTGTTTGATGAAGTGAAAAACAGATATTTTCATATAGTATTTAAAGTTCTTAACGAATGTAAGAATGGACTTGCTAAAAAAGAAATTATTAGACTGGTAGATGAGGAAGGATTTGAAGAGAAGGTAATAGGAAAAGATAATAAGACCTTTGAAGGCCTTCTTTTAAACGAATACGAGGATAACGTGAATTATAATTTGCTTAAAGATGAAAATGGACAATTTTATCCTAGAGTTAAAATAGGAAACAAAAGCTTAATACCAGTAAGACTTACCAATATAGAAAAGGTTTGGCTTAAAACTTTTTTAGAGGAACCATCAGTGAGCTTGTTGTTAAGAGGTAACACAATATCTAAGCTCAAGGAAGAATTAAAAGACATAAAGGGTCCTTTAATTAATGATATTATTGAAAAAACTAACAAGTCAATATTAGAGGATGTTTCAGATTTGAAACAATATGAAACTAATTTTAGAAGATTGCTACAAGCTATTATAGAAGAAAAGCCAATCAGATATTGTAATGTTGATAGACTAGGAAACAAATATTGTGATATGGAAGCTCTTCCTATAAGATTAGAGTATTCTCTTAAAGATGATAGATTTAGAATTTCAATGTACTCTTTAAATTATGATAGACCTGTAATGGCAGTAGTTCACACTATGACTAGAATAGAAATAATTGAGAAAAGCAAATCACCTATAAGTAGAGAAGCTGCAATAAAGCTTCTTCATGAAAATAGATATTCAAAAGAACCTATAATCCTTGAGGTAACTGATAAAAAGATGGCTATGGAAAGATGCTTTATGAGCTTTTCAGGAATGGAAAGATCCTCAAGGTGTATTGAAGAGGACAAGTATGAAATAAAGCTTTTTTATTACACCTTTGAAGAAGAAGATATAATAAGAAAGCTATTGGCCCTCGGTCCCTATGTAAGAGTTATATCTCCGAGAAGAGTTGTGGATGAAGTAATAAAGAAGATAAGATGTGCAATTGAATTAAATAACTGTGGATTTGTAAGAGGAGGGGAGCACAAGTTGATAGAAATAAAGGGAAAGTACAGTAGCGCTGTAGTTTACACAGATAAACTGGAGATGGAAGTTGCTTCACAAGTAACTGAATTATGCAATCAGGAATTTTCCATAGGAAGCAAGATTGCAATAATGCCTGATACTCATGCTGGCAAAGGATGTGTAATAGGTTTTACTGCAAACTTAGGAGATAAAATCATACCTAATATAGTGGGAGTCGATATTGGATGTGGTATGCTTACTGTGGAGTTAGGTAAAATTGATATTGACTTAGAGAAATTAGATCAAATCATCCGCAAGTACGTGCCTTCTGGTATGAAAGTTCATGAAGGAAGAATGAGTAAATTTTCAAAACTACAGGAACTACATTGTTACAGGGAGCTGAGGGACACCAAAAGAATTGAGAGAAGTATAGGTACTTTAGGTTCGGGAAATCATTTTATTGAAATAAATATGGATGAAGAAAAAAATGTTTATCTTGTTATTCATTCTGGAAGCAGAAATCTTGGTAAACAGGTAGCTGAATACTATCAAAATATTGCTATAGATTTATGTTCAGGAAAAGAAGATTATTATATTCAGAGAGAAGCTATAATAAATGAATATAAAAAAGAAGGAAAAAGGAAGCAGATTCAAGCAGCGTTAAAGACTTTAAAAGAGAGATATGATAGATTACAGCCTAGTTATCCAAGAGATTTATGTTTTTTAACAGGTGCTTATAAGGATAAGTATTTGAAGGATATGAGTATATGTCAGGAATATGCTAACTTAAATAGAGAGACAATGGCAAATATAATACTTGAAAAATTATTTATTAAAAGCTTAGAAGAATTTACTCATTTTCATACCATTCATAATTATATAAACTTTAAAGATAACATAATTAGAAAGGGCAGCATTTCTGCTTATAAAGGAGAACTGTTATTAATCCCGCTTAATATGAGAGATGGAAGTATTTTAGCTGTAGGAAAGGGAAATCCAGAATGGAATTATTCTGCGCCTCATGGAGCAGGTCGTTTAATGAGTAGAACCAAAGCTAAGCAAAAGGTTAATATGGAAGAATATAAAGAAGCTATGAAAGGCATCTATACTACATCAGTAAATGAAAGTACTATTGACGAAGCACCTATGGCCTATAAGCCTATGGAAGAAATAGTGAGTAATGTAAAGGATACAATAGAAATCATAAAAATCATTAAACCTCTTTACAATTTTAAGGCAGGAGAATGATTAAAATGGAGTTGTTGCGCTGATGTAACAACTCTTTTTATGTGGATTCATCAATAACAAGTGCTTTTTACTATTCATAGCATAATTGACTAGTCTATGTAGTAAGTTTATAATATATAGTAACTTTAAAAAGTAAAGTCATGTATATTATAATTTAGAATGGAGGTTATAATTATGGAGCATATAAATTTATTTCTAGTGTTCTCTGAAGGTGTATTATCGCTATTCTCACCCTGTATACTTCCGGTATTACCGGTTTATTTAAGTATGTTATCAAATAGTAATATTCAGAGTTTAAAAGATGGAAAAGTTAACTTTATAAATAGTCCATTATTAAAAAATACAATACTATTTGTACTAGGAATATCTACAACCTTTTTTATATTAGGATCTTCAGTAAGTGCATTAAATTACTTCTTTGCGTCTAATAAAAGAATAATTATTCAAATAGGTGGTATTCTAATTATTCTTATGGGAATTTTCTACATGGGATATTTAAATATACCGTTTTTGCAAAAAGAAAAGAAAATACATATGGAAATAAAAGAAATGAAGCCTATAACTGCTTATTTACTTGGATTTACTTTTAGCTTTGCTTGGACTCCTTGTGTTGGTCCTATGCTTTCTTCTGTATTACTTATGGCTTCGACCTCAAAAAATATTCTTATCGGTAACATTTTGATTCTAATATATACTATTGGATTTATACTACCATTTATAATAATTGCAATTTTTTATGATAAGTTATTCAAGTTGCTTGATAGGATAAAGCTTCATATAAATATAATACAAAAAATTGGGGGAATTGTTCTCATAGCTTCTGGACTAGTGATGGTTCTTGGAGGAACAGATAAAATTTTTAATTATACAAATAGAGCAGCAACAAATCAAACAGAAAAAGTTCAAAATAAAGATGATAAAAAAAGTCAAAGTAATAACGAAGATAAAAGTAATAATGAAGAAGTCACTAAGGTTAACAAGATAAAAGCACCAGATTTTACGCTGCTTGATCAATATGGAGATGCACATAAGCTCAGTGACTATAAGGGCAAGGTAGTATTTTTAAACTTTTGGGCTACCTGGTGTCCACCATGTAGAGATGAGTTACCACATATAGAGGAAATTTATAAGGAATATAAAAATAATAGTGAAGATGTTATAGTCTTAGGATTAACTGCACCTAAATTAGGAAGAGAAGGATCTAAAGAGTATATAAAAGATTTTATTAGTAAGCAGGGATATACGTTTCCAGTGGTATTTGATAACGGTGGAAACATTATGGAGCAATATGAGATAGAGGTTTTTCCGACAACTTTTATAGTTGATAAAGAAGGTAATGTAAATAAATATATTCCAGGAGCTATGGATAAAGCTACAATGGAGAAATTAATAAATGAGGCCAAATAACTTAGGAGATGATATTTTGAAAGGTACTTATGATTTTAATTGTAATTTAGCTCAAACTTTAAACATAGTAGGTGATAAGTGGACCTTGTTGGTTCTTCATAGAATTTTAAATAATAAAAATACATTTAAGGAATTACAGGAAGCTCTAAAGCCAATACCGACTAACATTTTATCAGATAGAATAAAGCTACTTGAAAAAAATGGATTTATAGCTGCAGAGTTATACAATGAACATCCGCCAAGATATCAATATTTGTTAACAGAAAAAGGACGAGACTTTAAACATGTATTTAATTCAATGATATTGTGGGCGAATAAGCATTTAGAAAGCTGTAGAAGAACAGTGTGCCATGAAAAATGCGGAAAAGAAATAGAAATAAAATATTATTGTAAAAATTGTAATGAGTATGTTGAAGATTTGGTAATCAAAGAATTTTAGCAGAAATATTAAATATAGCTCAATCTACAGTGCCTCAGTATATGAGGCCTTTGGCTTCGTCTTATTGAAAATATGATAGAAGATTTGATTTTACTGAAGTAAGGTTAATTTTATTAAAATCTGTAGAAGAAATTGAAGATTTGTATAGGTAATAAAAAACAAATAATGGTATAATTAGTAGTAGAAAGTGATTAGTTTAAATGTATAAGGGGGAAGAATCATGGAGAAAGAACATATTGATGCTATTGAAGCTAAGATGGCTGAGGCTGAGACTACAGCTAGAAATTATTTTAGACAGGGGTTAAATTGTTCTGAATGTGTTTATCAAACTATTTTGGATTTGTATGAAACAAATTTACCAAAGGAAACTATTAGTCTTGCTACAGGCTTTGGAGGGGGAATGGGACATACAAGGAATACCTGTGGTGCTATCACTGGAGCTGTATTGTCATTAGGTTCTATTAAGGGAAGAAAGAATCCTTTTGAAAAGGAAACACCTACAGACCGAGCAGAAGAGCTTAAGGATGTTTATGCTATTTTTGCTAATATGATTAATGAGATTGAAGATACTTATGGAACCTTAATTTGCAAGGAACTCTCAGCACCATACGGTGATTTTGATAGCAGAGAAAGAAAGAAAAACTGTCAGAAAGTTATTGGATACTGTGCTTCTTTAGTAGCAAAATATGCTGAGCAAGCCAATAAATAGGGATAAATAACTTGGAATTTATCAAACAGAGAAATAGTAATATTTTTAGCAGATGAAGATTACATAAGAAATATGGATTCAAGGATATAACTGAAGGAATGTCTTATAAGTCTATTTAGTAATTACTTAAAAAGAAGATTAAGAAAATTATGATAAATACATATTAAAGGAGGAAATACGAATGGATATATTAGAATGTATTAATAGTAAAAGAAGTATTAGAGCTTATACTGATGAAATTATATCAGAGGAAACATTAATGAACTTGATTGAACTTGGCACGAAGGTTTCTACAGGGTCAGGAATGGAACCTTGGGGATTTGTAATTATTAAAAATAAGGATGAGATAGATTCTTTATCTGAGACATCGAAGAAATACCTATTAGAGAACCTTGAAAAATATCCTTATTTACATCAATATGAAGAGTGGTTAAAAAGTCCTGAATATAGTATTTTTAATCATGCAAATACATTGCTACTTATTTATGGGAATACAGAATCTCATTGGTATGTCTATGATTGCAGCCTTGCAGCAGGCAATATTATGTTAGCTGCTCACAGCATGGAAATTGGAACTTGCTGGATTGGATTTGCAGAACATACTTTAAACACCAAGGAATTTAAAGAAAAACACGGAGTGCCTGAGCAGTATGAATTAGTTTGTCCTATGAGTATGGGATATATGAAAACTAAATTAACTCCACCAAAGAGAAAAGAACCTATAATATTTTCTAAATAAAATACATATTTATAAGAAACTCTAAGGAACTTTAATTTATCAAAAAATTCAAGTTATTTGTATTAAAAATATTTGATACAAATAGCTTGTTTTTAGTTTCTATTTTGGTTTATACTTTTGCATACATACTAATCTCTAGATAATGAATAATATAAATTGATTTTATTGGAGGAAATTATTAAATGATAAACAAGAATCATATAAAAATCTTTAGTAATGATGGTGAATTAATAGACACATTAGACTTATATAAGAAAGATGCTGAAAGGCTTATGAGACAATTAAGAACTAAGGATAAAGCTGAAATAGAGGATGTTTATTCTGAGGATGGTAAATCTATAACAAAAGTAGTACATGAAACAGAGGATTGTAAAGTTGTTGATGAGATTATATTTGATGATGATATAAATCAAGTAGATAAAGGTGAACTTAAGCCTGAACAAATAGAATCAAATACAGTGACTACTAAAACTAACACTGAAATAGTATATATGGATAGCAAAGCAAATGAATTTTTAAAACAACTCAATAGCGAGATTGAAAAGACTAAAAAAGATTTAGAAAAAGCTAAGAAGAATTTAGCGCAATCTATTGAAACTACTTTTAATATACCAAAATACGGGTTAGCTGGGCAGGCTGAAAATGTTATGAAACTAAGTACACAATTAGAAACATTAAAGCTTCAGAAACAAAGATTTGAATATATCTTCAAGGATGCTGAATAATATGGTATCCTTTTTTCTTTAGTAAATAGAGTAAAAGAAGTTGTAAACTATCGAAGGTATAATAATTTTTTAATGTCGAAAAATAATACTTGAAATAAATTTCAAAGTGTATATAATTAATATTAAAGGATAGTTATTATTAATTAATAACATATAATACAGCAATTTTACTTTTATATAGATTTTAAATATATATAATCCCTAAGTAATATCCCCCAATAACACTCCCTTTGAAAGGTACAATTAATTTTGTACCTCTTTTTTTATACATTGAATATTTTCTTGCCAGTTTACTATCCTCCTAGTAATCAATTACCAAATTGTAGTATTATAGAAGTTATAGACTACTAAAAAATTGGAATTGGCTTAAACTTTTATTTTTACGATAACCTTAGCTCATATATACTTGACTCTAACCTAAGGTTAGGATTTAAAATAGAGCTGAAAGGGGGAGATATCTTGAGAATCAGTGAATTTGCCAAAAGAGCAGGGGTAACTGTAAAGACACTACTGTACTATGATAAAATCGGATTACTCAAGCCATCGCAAAAAAGTGATTCTGGATATAGAATTTACTCCGAAAAAGATTTCTTGAAGCTTCAGCAAATTACTACCTTGAAATTTATTGGTTTATCTTTAAAGGAAATAAATAAAATTTTATCTGAAGCAGGAGAAAATTTAGAAAGTATAATTTATATCCAAAAGAAAGCTTTAGAAGAAAAGAAAAAGCATTTAGAATCAGTTATAACTGTTTTTAATAAAGCTGAGAATCAAATAAAAGGGAATGGATTCTTGGAGGTTGAGCAACTCATTGATATTATCAGGATAACTAATATGGAGAACAAAGTAAAAGAAAGATTTGATAATGCTAGCAAACAATATATTACTGATAGATTATATTGGAGGATCAAATCTGCTGAGTTAATAAATGAACTTATTAAGCCTAACGATACTGATGTTGTGCTAGACTTAGGATGTGGCACTGGAAAACAGATCATTAAAATATCTCAAAAGGTGAAATTAGCAATTGGGTTAGATATTAGTGATGGAATGGTTAATGAAGCTAGAGAAAATGCTAAACAAGAGAATTGCAAAAATGTTGAGTTTTATATAGGCACATTTGAGCATCCTGATATAAATATTGATTTAGGTAAAAAATCTATTACTAAAATTATTTCTAATTATGCACTACATCATTTAGATACAAGATATAAACGGAAAGCAATAGAAAAAATGATTAGTTCAGCTGGTGAAAGTCTTCAAAGCATTACCATAGGAGATTTAATGTTTTTTGAAAAACCGGATAAATACAAAGCAGAATATGACTCAGTTGGGTATGGACCAACCGTAGACCGTCCATCTACAGTAGAAGAAATGATAGATTGCTTTTCAAAATTCGATTTTGATGTTGAGGTTCATAAATTGCATCCACTTGTAGGAATATTGGTTGCAAATAAAAAGAGCAAATAAACAGTAATAAAAGGATATATATCAAGAAACTGTCATTTGTACATATTGAAGAAAAAAATGAAAAGTCTATGAAATTAGCATTATCTCTAGGTTTTAAGAAGGATACAATAGGATAAAAATTAAAAGGGTATTATGGAGGAAGCATGGAAAATATAAAAATAAGTGAAAATTGCAATGTACTTATTTACGATAACATAGAAAGTTATACTACGAATGTTTTCTTAATTGAAAAAAAGTCGAAGATATTTATAATTGATACTTTTTGTGGTACTGACAGTATGATTCCGATAAAAAAAGCGTTGGAAGGTAAGGATAAGGAAGTTATTGTTGTAAACACACACTTTCATTGGGATCACGTATGGGGAAACTGTAGTTTTAAAGAAAACATGATAATTAGTCATGAAAAATGTAGAGAATTATTAGATAAACATTGGGATGAGCAACTAAAGAAAAACGAAAAATATATATTAGGTAATGCTGAAAAATATTTACCTAATCTCACCTTTGATACAAGTATTAATTTTCATGATGAAAGAATAGAAATATTTTATAGTCCAGGACATACTATTGATAGTATATCAATATTTGATCATGATGAAAAAATACTATATACTGGTGATAACTTAGAAAAGCCAATTATATATGTTGAGGACAAAGATATTGAAACATATATAAAAACACTTAAGAAATATTTAGATTATAAACCTAAAAAAATTATGGCTGGTCATACCTTGAACTTAACTGAAGATAATATAAATCAAACAATAAAGTATTTGAATGATTTAAAAAACAGATGTAAAATTGAATTTGAAGATGAGTATATGAGAAAAATTCATGCAGAAAATTATAATTTAATTCATGGAAACATATAATTGCTTAAGAATGACATGTAATATAAGATTACCGGGTATATCTTCTAGATGTTAGAGAAGTGCTTCCATTTGCTATAGCTGGAAGTGCTTCTTTTTTAGATTAAATAATGTTAAAATATAGTTTATAAAGAAAATAAAGTATTAAAATAGTGGTAAAAAGCAATTTAAATTATACTGCTTTTAGGAATATAGATATTAAGAAGGAGAATGTATTATGAATTTAGGTAGAAATGATGAATGTTGGTGTGGAAGTGGACTAAAGTATAAAAAATGCCATATGCATTTTGATGAAAAATTAGAAGAACTAAAAAGTCAGGGGCATATAGTACCTTCAAGAGATATTATCAAGAATAAAGAGCAAATTGAAGGAATAAGAAAAAGTGCTCGAATCAACGATGGTGTTTTAGATTTAATTAGTAAAAATATAAAAGAAGGTATGAGTACAGAAGAGATAAATAGGTTAGCTCATGATTATACATTGGAGCAAGGAGGAGTTCCAGCAACTCTTAATTATCATGGCTTTCCAAAGAGTATTTGTACATCAATTAATGATGAAGTGTGCCATGGAATACCGGGCAAGGATATCATTCTTAGAAGTGGGGACATCATAAATGTTGATGCATCTACAATACTTAATGGATATTACTCAGATGCATCTAGAATGTTTACAATTGGAGATATAAGTGAAGAGGCTGAGAAGCTAGTTGATGTATGTAAGGAATGCTTGTACAAAGGAATAGAGGCAGTTAAACCTTGGGGATTTTTAGGAGATGTAGGAGCTGCTATACAAGAATATGCAGAAGGTAAAGGATATTCAGTAGTTAGAGCCTTTGGAGGTCATGGTGTTGGACTTAAATTTCAGGAGGAGCCTTTTGTTTCTCATGTAGGAAATAGAGGAGAAGAAATGATTTTAGTACCTGGCATGGTAATTACTATAGAACCTATGATAAATATAGGTGGTTATGAGGTCTTTATAGATGCTGAGAATGATTGGACAGCACTTACAGAAGATGGATCGCTTTCAGCACAATGGGAACATACAATTCTTATAACTGAAGATGGAGTAGAAATAATATCGAAATAGATAGTACAGAAAGGATATAAGTATGGAATTAAGAATTCTCCATGATTCTAGTACAGTTTACGAATTTTTAAAAAACAAGAATAGATATGATTATATTTATCAATTTAGCAATCTATCATCAAATCAGTGGGAAAATGTTATATGTTATGGGCTGTTTGATGAAGGGGAATTAAAAGAGATAGCCATGCTAAATATTAATTATGATATTCCTGTTTTACTTGCAGCTAGCTTTGGTAATACAGAATATAGTATAGAACTTATTAAAAAATTAAAACAATTTCTACCGCCTAGATTTTATACACACATAGATAGAGTAACATTAGAAGGAGTATTTTCAGAAGATAATGTTTCAGAATTAGAAGAATATATGAATATGGGATTGTGCAATTATGAGCTATTAAATAAAATACGATCCCATGAAGCTGTAAGGATTGGTTATGACAATATAAATTCTATTAAAGAATTAATTTTTGCAAGCTATCCAGAAGCATGGCTTGATGATTTAGTTAAGTTAAATGAAAACTTCGGAATATATGTCGATAAAAAATTAGTAAGTTTTTCAAGCATACATGCTTATTCTGAGCAATATCAAGTTGCGGCAATAGCTCATGTGACAACTCATCCAGAATATAGAAAAAAGGGATATGCTGAAAAAGTAGTGGCGACACTAGCTAAGAGTCTCAAAGAGAAAATAAAGTTTATTGGACTTAATGTAAAGGTGGATAATATAGCTGCTATCAGGTGTTATAAAAAGCTAGGTTTTAAAGAGTGTGGAAGATTTGCAGCCTGTGTAGTGGAAAATAGTATATAAGATCGGAGGATTTTCAAATGCAGGTGGATATAAATAAAACCCAAGTTAAAGTTATAAAAGGAGATATAACAAAGCATAAAGTGGATGCAATCGTAAATGCAGCCAACAGCAGTCTTTTAGGGGGTGGTGGAGTGGATGGGGCCATCCATAGAGTTGGCGGTAAGGAAATTTTAGAAGAATGTATTAAAATAAGAAATAAACAGGGAGGCTGTAAAACAGGAGAAGCAGTTATAACAACGGGTGGAAACCTTGATGCAAAATATGTTATTCATACAGTTGGTCCAATATGGCAGGATGGTAATGCAGGTGAAGTTAAATTATTAGAAATGTGTTATGAAAATAGTTTGAAACTGGCAGTTGATAATAACATAAAGAGTATTGCTTTTCCAAATATCAGTACAGGTGTTTACAGATTTCCTAAGACTTTGGCTTCTGAAATAGCTATAAAATCAGTTAAAGGTTTCCTATTGGAGGATGAAGTTATACAGAAAGTAATTTTTGTATGTTTTGATGATGAAAATTATAAAATTTATTCTGATTTACTAAAAATGTTCTAAAAGGTTCGTGAATATGAAAATTCAACATGTGGTTATATAGACTAAAGATATAGAAAGGTTAAAAAATTACACATATAGAAATTAAATACAGATAACAGAGTGAATAATAGAAAATAGGAGTAATAAAAATGAAATTAACAGTATTAATAGATAATAATACATTCATAGATCGTTATTTTTATGGTGAACCAGGCGTATCCTATTTTATTCAAGAAGGCGATAATAGTATACTGTTTGATGTGGGATATACAGATGCATTTATTAGAAATGCACATAAAATGAATGTAAATTTGAAGAACATAAACTCTATAGTTATTTCTCATGGGCATATTGATCATACCTGGGGACTGTTTGATTTAATTAAGCTTTATACAGAAGCAGCAATAGAAAAAATAAAATACAATAAACCTAAGCTTATTGCGCATCCATTAGCATTTTTAAATAAGCAAATATCTGAAGAGGAGGAAATAGGCTGTATAATTACAGAAGATAAATTAGGTAAACACTTTAATATGAATTTAAGTAAGGAGCCAATTTGGATAACAGATAAGCTAGTATTTCTTGGGGAAATAGAAAGAAGTAATGATTTTGAAAATAAAATTCCAATAGGAAGAACAGAATGTAATGGGGTTGAAATAGATGATTATGTATTAGATGATTCTGCCTTAGTATATAAATCTTCAAAGGGTTTAGTGATTATTACAGGATGTTCTCACTCAGGTATTTGTAATATTATAGAATACTCAAAAAAGATTTGTGAAGATAATAGAATAATTGATGTAATTGGAGGATTTCATTTACTTAATCCAAAGGAGGAATTGCTTAGATATACCTGTGAATATATGAAGCAGAGTAATGTAAAAGAAATTCATGCAGGACATTGTACTGATTTGAGATCAAAAATAGAGTTATCTAAATATGTTGATTTAAAAGAGATGGGCGTTGGGCTAGTTTTAGAATATGATTAAAGGAATGCATCTGAAAGATTTGAGTGATTTTTGAAATGGGCTATATATATTGTTCCCTAAATATATAGCCCATTTTTTATATACTATTGTGATATAGTTATAGTTCTTTTCTTTATGTCATCGTTTGATGGTACATAACAAGCATTATTGCCATCAACATCCTTCAGGGTTCTAAGTGATACTGAGCTTTTAGCTCTCACATCAACATAACTTGTAAATGCTGCATAATTTTTGTTAGTAGCATTGAATTTAAATACTACAGTATTTCCACTTACAGTTACACTATCAGCTAAAATATCAGTTCCATTTGAGCCAGTGAATGTAAAGTCGTCTGTTTTAATTCCGCTGTTTGGATCAAGTGGTGTATCAAATGTGAGAAATACTTCTCCGCCGTTAGCAGCTTTTATTGCACTCCAGTAGTTAGAAGCAGTTTTTGGGTCTGCTTGATAATCATATACAGTAGACTGAGCTGTAGAAAGAGTTGCTGGACTTCCATCAGCATTTATTGACACTCTAGCACCTGTTTCATCAGTAGTAGTAGTTGCATTTATGGCGAGTTTAGCATTTTGTCCTTGTGATTTTATAATATCTATTTTAGTTGGATTGCTATTATTTTTTCCATTAACGTAGGCTATTGGGTGAGCTGCTATTTCTGCAGCAGTAGCAGGCGCCCCATCTTTGAATATCAGTGTTAACTTAGAACCATTTAAGGTTGCGTTACTTGGTTGAACTCCACCGAAAGCAAAATCACTTACATTTACAGTGTCTAATGCTCTGGTAAATGTAATGTCAAGCTTTAAATCATCTCCATCGTAATAAACTTTAACTGAGTTATTGACTACATTAGTTCCGGCATATGGTTTATCGATTTTATCGTTATTGCTATATGATACGGTATCTAATACATTTCCAGCTACATCTTTAACATTTGATACTATTAATGAAGTTATATCTAAAGAAGAACCACCACTAGTTTTTCCAGTTGTTTTTACATGGTAAATCGTTGGAAATTCGATTATAACACTTTTGTTATCTCCACCAACGGTTATAGTTGCATCTGCTGGTAATGATATTGTATCTCCTTCTCCATTTGTACATTTATAGTTATCTGTATTTGTAAGAGACGCTGCATCCATATCTTCGCTAAAGTAAACTACAACTTTATCTCTTCCTGTCGATATAGCTCTTAAATTTGCATATATTCCAGTTCCAACAGGAGCTTTTGTATCATTAACATTTAAGTAGCTTGTATAATCATCCATTGCATTTGGCACATCTTCTGTGTCAATTATATTTTTTATAGCTAATATATATTTAGAATTAGTTAGTCTCCAATCTTCATTTGCATTATTTGGATTAAATTTATTCATCTTAATATAGTAAGTATCAGTATTGCTTGTATCTGATTCACCTGAAGAACTATATATTCTCTTAATATGATTAGTTATATCCACACCTTGACTATCTGTTAGTTTATAATTTGCTATATTTGAGGCATAAGTATAATCAACAACTTTACTAAAGCTTACACGGATAGTTTCGCTGTCAATTACAACAACACTTTTAACAGTAGGTTTTGTTAATGAAGATTTTTCGTTAACTGTAAAATCTGAAACTTTAATGTCGCTTACAGATACGTTACCATCAATGTAAACAGAAAAAGTTCCAGTTGAAGAATCTAATAACGCAGTTTTTCCTTTTAGTGTAACGGTGTAGTTTTGAGGATTTGATACAGTTAACTTAAAGGTTACAAGTGTTGAGACAGTATCTATTGGATTACTGCATTTTATAGATGTCATATCTATATTGGATGTTACTACTTGTCCATTAACTATTAAATTGCCACTACCATCAACAGATACTGGAATAGTAGTTATCGTAGTTGTTGGAGTAGTAGTAGCCTCTATAAATGAATTAAGGCTAAAAGAAACTCCTTTTGCCGAGGCATTAGCTGCTTCTTTAGATATTGCATCAAAGTCTACATGGGATTTTTTTACATCGTCATAAAAAGCTTTAATAGATGTCTTTCTTTGGATGAAATCGTTATACAATTTGGCATCTGGATCACTTGATCCTTTGATTACTTGGGCTGTAGCGGATGTTTTTAATGCATCGTATTGATATTCATATACTTTACCATCGTTGCTATTCACAGCTATAGCTGTAGCTTTGGCAAACACTGTGGAATTTACTGCTGCTACCATTAAACCTGTTATTGCTGTTGTTGATAGCACACTTAGCATAGTTTTGTTTTTAGTCATAATAATAACTCCCCCATTCTTGAGTACTTGCTTAAAAAATCTATTTTAGTATTATTTAAAGCTTATGATATTTGTGAAAAAAATTTATACTATTTGGCAACGAATATGTATGTTGTTTTGAAAGACGTATATATACATCTTTTACGAATAATCTGAGTTTTTGTTCAATTATTCCATTTTCTTAATCTAATAGTAATTATACTACTAAGTGTTATTTTGTAAACTTATAAATTAGTTTGTTAACAATATATTAAACTTTAAAATTAATGTAAAAGTAGTTATTTAGACTACTTTTACATGGTATTAGTTGATAATTAAAGATCTTCTCATTAAGTCATCTTGTGATGGTATATAATTAGAATAATTACCTTGCATATCTTTTTGAGTCCTTATGGATACGATTCTGTTAGGTCTTACACCAATATGGCCTGTAAATACTGCGTAATCTTTGTTAGTAGCATTGAAACTAAATATAAGAGTGTTTCCGTTTATTGATACACTGTCAGCTTTAATGTCAACTCCATTTTGTCCAGTAAAGATGAAATCATCTGATTTAAATCCACTGTTTATATCAAGTGGTGTATCAAATGTTAAATATACCTTTCCGCCATTAGAATCTTTTGTTGCAGTCCAATAATCTGGAGTAGTTTTTGGATATGCCTGATAAGCATATACTAAGGCCTGAATATCTGAGAGAGTTGAGGAAGTTCCATCACTATTTATAGATACTTTAGCACCAAGTTCATCTGTTGTATTAGTAGAAGTTATAGCAAATCTTGCATTTTGTCCTTGAGCTTTTATAACATCTATTTTAGTTGGATTATTGTTAATTTTTTCATTAGCATAAGTTATTGGATGAGCAGTTATTTCTGCAGTAGTTGCTGCATCATCTTTTTTAAATAAAAGGGTTGCTTTACTAGCATTTTTAGCAACACTATTTGGATGCACTCCGCCAAATGTAAAATCGCTTACAATTACATCGTCTAATGCTCTGGTGAATGTAACATCAACCTTTAAATCGTCTCCATCATAGTAGATTTTAACTGAATTGTCTCTTACTTTTGTATCAGCTTTTGGTTCATCGATCTTGCTATTATTATTATATGCTGCTCCATCTAATGCATTTCCGGCCTCATCTTTAACGTTTGAAACTACTATGGCAGTTACATCATAAGCAGAACTGTTAGCAGTTTTTCCGGTTGTTTTAACATGGTAATCAGATGGAAACTCAATTATGGCGCTTTTATCATCTCCGCCAGCAGATATAGTGGTGCCTTCTGGTAGTGACTTAACATCTCCTTGTCCATTTATAAACTTATAATTGTCTTTGATTGTAATTGTTGTTGCATCCATAGCCTTACTGAAGCAAACTATAACATTATCCTTATCTGTTCCTGAGATTGTTCTTGGTTTTGCATATATTCCTGTGCCGGTAGGAGCTTGTGTATCGTTTAAAGAAGATGTATAGTCATCCATTGCATTTGGTATATTTTCTGTATCAATTATATTTTTTATTATTAGTGTATATTTGGAATCAGTTAATCTCCAATCTTCACTTAAGTTATTTGGATTACATTTGTTTAGCTTAATATTGTAAGTATCAGTATTACTTGTATCTGATTCGCCAGTAGTACTGTATATACCTTTAATATGACTAGTTATATCTATGCCTTCACTATCTAAAAGTTGGTAGTTTGATTTGTTTGAGGCATAAGAAAAATCAACATCTTTACTGAAAATTACACGGATAGTTTCACTATCTATAATAGTAACATTTTTAACAGTTGGTTTTACTGATACGTAATTTTTACTAACTACAAAATCTGAAGATTTCATATCATTTACTGAAAGTTTACCATCAACGTATACTGAAAAAATGTTATTTGAAAGATCTAATGCTGCGGTTTTACCTTTTACTGTAACAGTATAATTCTGAGGATCTAATACATTTAACTTAAAGTACACTAGTGTTGATAGAGTATCTATTGGATTACTGCATTTTACTGTTGACATGTCTATAGCTGCTATTACAGTTTGTCCATTAACTGTCACATTACCATCAGAGTCGGTAGACACAGGAATAGTAGTTATCACAGTTGTTGGAGTAGTAGAGGACTCCATAAATGAGCCAAGATTAAAGGAAACTCCTTTTGCTGAGGCATCAGCTGCTTCTTTAGATATTGTATCAAAGCCTACATAGGCCTTTTTTACATTATCATAAAAAGCTTTGACTGATGTTTTTCTTTGTAAGAAATCATTATACAATTTAGCCGAAGGATCATTTGATCCTTTGAGCAGTTCAGATGTAGCTGAAGATTTTAAAGCATCGTATTGATACTCATATACTTTTCCGTCACTGCTAGTTATGGCTATAGCTGTAGCTTTAGCAGATACTGTGGAATTTACTGCGGCTACTATAAATCCTGCTATTACTGTTGTTGACAACACCGCAAAAATTTTTTTGTTTTTAGACATTGTGTAACTCCCCCATTCTTTTATCATTATTATCTTAGTTCACATAAATATACATTATATACATTTAAATGAATTTAATAATAATTATACCATTATGAATTATAATGTAAACCCTAAAGAAGGATATAAATCATGAATGAAAATTTATAAACTAATATATTCATAATATGTTAATATGCTTTTTTATGAATTATGGTATAATGACTTAATAATAACATATTGGGAATATGGTGGAGAAAATATGGTTATAAGTTCATGGTTACTCCTAAAATTAATTTTGATTACCATTGTAATACATATTATTGATACATTATCTTATTCTGTAAGGTTGAGTTCAGTAAAAAGTGGCAACTTCGCATTATCGTTATCATTATTTAATCTTATAGTTCTAATTTCAAGAACTGCTAATATGTTTCAAGGGCCTTTAATAGGATCCATGATGGATCATAGTATTAAAGCAGCATATAACCCGGTTTCAGACATTAGAAAAGTTATATTGGCAAGTACTGCTGGAACTTTGCTTGGAATTGTACTTATACCAACTTTTTTAAAGATATTTTCGAAAGCAGTGTTAAAGCTTGAAGAAAGTGGTTCTATACCCAGCTTGGTTGTACAATCTTTAAGTATTGGAAATGTAAAACGTATAGCTAAAAGTGCAATTAGGCCATCGAAAACCATGGTTAAAGGGCTTGGTTTTAAAAATTTACCTAAAAAATTATTATTAGTAAATGCTTTAATAACAGGAGTATATACTATAGGTGTTTTAGCAGCATCATACTCAACTATATATGTGCCGGATAACAGATTAGCGGCATCTGCTTCCTCTGGAATGATAAACGGATTAGCAAGTGTACTGTTAACGATATTTATAGATCCAAAAGCTGCAATAGTTACAGATGAAGTTTACAGAGGCAAGAGAAATTATGGAGATATTAAAGCTTTGGTTATTATGCTAATAGGGACTAAGTTGTTAGGAACACTGATAGGACAAATACTTTTGATACCGTCAGCTAAGTTCATAGCATTTTTTTATAGATAAAGAATATAGAGAAATTTTTGCTATAAATATTGACTTGTCTTAAATTAAGAGATTAAGATATAAGTTGAATTAATGTCTATAGATAACTCATAAAAAAGTAAATACATAGAATAGAGTAGGTGGGAAGTAATGATAAAAATGAAAAATTTACATCATGTTTGTATTCAAACAGAAGTATATAAAGAATCCTTAGATTTTTACACAAATATACTAGGTTTTGAATTAGTACAAGAAACACCAAATTTTCATAAAAGAGATTATAATACATGGTTAAGGTTAGATTCATTGATGATTGAATTACAAACGGCTAAAAAGGGAAATAAATTAAGAAAATGGGATTCTCTGAGTGAAGGTATAGTACATATGTGTTTCTTGGTGAAGGACGTTCAAGAGGCATACCAGGAAATAAAAAAATCAGGATACACAAATTTTAAAACTAAGCATGGAGAAGAAATATATAAAGTTGAAAATGGATATTTGTTTAAAATAAAAGCACCAGAAGGAACTGAAATTGAAATAAGAGATAGTGAAGAGTTATAGAAACCGCCGAAATGTACCTAACTTTGACAATTTAATTGTATTAAAGGTAATTATATATGATATAATTAATATTACTATTTTAGTTAATATTAAATAGTAATATATATACTCATTTTAGAAGGAGAATTATAAATATATGGTTATCGTAATAAAAATCATTATTGTATTTTTACTTGTATTTATGAATGGCTTTTTTGTTGCCACAGAATTTGCAATGGTAAAAGTACGAAGGTCTAGAATCGAAACATTAGTAATCGAAGGAAACAAAAGTGCAAAACATACCTTAAAAGTTGTTAATGACTTGAATTCTTATTTATCTGCATGTCAGTTAGGAATAACTCTTGCATCATTGGGGTTAGGATGGATAGGAGAACCAACTGTCTCAGAGATGTTAACTCCAGTATTTAATCTATTTCATTTTCCAGAAAGTGCTGTACACTCAATTTCATTTATTCTAGGATTTGCAGTAATAACAGCCTTTCATATTGTACTTGGAGAGTTAGCACCTAAATCACTAGCAATTATAAGTGCGGAAAGCATAGCTATGCATACAGCGCTGCCACTTATAATGTTTTACAAGCTAACTTATCCAATAATGTGGAGCTTTAATCACAGCACTAATTTAGTTTTAAAGATATTTGGAATTTCACAGGTTGAAGAACATGAAGCAGCTCATACTGATGAAGAAATAAAATTGTTGGTTGAAGATAGTTATAAACATGGTTTAATTGATAAAACTGAGTTAACTTTTGTAGATAACATATTTGATTTTTCTGAGAAAAAGGTAAGAGAAATAATGATACCACGTACTGATATGAAATGCATTTTTCTTGAGGATTCTTTTGAGGAGATTATAGCATTTACACTGGAGGAACAGCTAACTAGATATCCGGTATGTAGAAATAGTAAAGACAACGTTATTGGTTTTATACATATTAAGGATTTATATAAGCAAAAAATTGAAGGCAATAATCAAAATATAGAAAATATAATTCGTGAGGTCAAATTTGTTCCAGAATCCTTGTCAATAAGCGAGTTATTGAAGGTATTTAAAAAGGAAAAATCACAAATAGCTGTAATTATTGATGAGTATGGAGGAACCGATGGATTAGTAACTATTGAGGATATTTTAGAGGAAATTGTTGGCGAACTTCAGGATGAGTTTGATGAAGAAGGCGATGAAATTGCTAAAAATGAAGAGGGTAATTATGTTGTAGATGGAAAAGTAATTCTTGAAGACATAAATGAAGTGCTAAAAATTAATATCGAATCAGAAAATATTGACACTGTAGGTGGATGGATATATTCACAACTAAGGTCATATCCACAGGTTAACGAGAAAATTGACTATGAGAATTATGAATTCATTATATTGAAATGTGACAGAAAAAGAGTAAGGAAAGTGTTAATTAAAAAAATAGTTGAGAATAGTTAAAAAAATAATATAATTCTTTTAAACTGGAGCCAATGAAAAAGTAGAATTTGGCTCTTTTTTATAGTTGCAATATTGTAATATAATTATATAAAGCTAGAGTGATTTATAAAAATATTATAGAGAGTGAATGGGAAAAGGGGATGTTTATACTATGGAAGATAGAAAAAATAATTATGAGTTTTGTTATGAAAGTTTATGTAAAGAATTTGCTAAACATAATCCAGAAGAGATGGCACAAAAAAGTGGAGCTAAATATGATCCGGAGAAAAAACAGTTTACTTTGGTGTATTTAAATAAGGAATATTTGATTTCCTATCCAGAAGGAAGAGTCACTATAAAGGACAGAAATGAAAATGAAATATCAGCAAATAGTAATCGTAATTTTATAATAAAATCGTTGATTATTAGTTACCTTCATAGATGCACAAATAGTGGTCTTGAAAAGAAATGGGTACCCTTCAGAGAATTAGAGGGCGTTGGACATGCTTATAATGGATTTTCGGTCCAAGGAGTAAATAAGTTAACTCAATTTTTTGGAGATAAAGGAGAACTTTTCTTAAAGGCTGGTGCTAAGCTTGGTGCAAAAAAACATCCTGCAGGAGACATAGGATTAGAAATAAATATATTTCCTAATGTTCCTGTGGTCTTAATTTTGTGGCTGGGGGATGATGAATTTGGGGCAGATGCAAGCATTCTTTTCGATTGTTCATCGCCCAAAGAGCTGCATGTAGAAGATTTAGCAGGCTTATGTTCCATGGTAGCTGATGAAATGATTAGAGTTGCCCAGGAAATATTAGAGTAGTTTAAATTAAGATGCCTTTATATGTTATAGGAAAACTTCTAGACGAAGAGACTGTACAAAACACAATTGATCTTATGGATTATAATTGGCATTGAATGATTACACTATAAATTGGTTTTGAATTGGTAGGTTAAGTTATATATAATAAGGTATATATAAGGTGGTGAGTTGATTGAATAACTTTATTTGTGAACGTAGAGTATATAAAAATACTATGGTAAAACACTCTCATGTATATGCACAATTAATAATTCCGCTTCATGGGATTCTTAGTATTAAAACAAACAACAGAAATCTTGAACTGGACGATAAAAATATATTTTTTCTACCACCAGATTGTGGGCATACTTTTAAAGCTTGCAATACTAATGAATTTTTAGTTTTAGATATACCAAACTATATGCTTAGCAATGAAGGTAATAGTAAACTTAAAGAGGAAATACAATATTCATTAGATGAGAAGTGGAAAGCTATAAGATTTTTAATACTAAGTGAGTTAGATAGCAGTAACAAAGGGCAAGGGTTAACAAGATTATTTCACTACTTTTATCCGATGATTTTAAACAAAAAAACTTCAGCTTCAATCCAGTATATTAATGAGCATTTCAATGAGGACATAGATTTTAAAATGTTGGCAAACATTGAGCATTACAATGTAAGTTATTATAGTGAATGGTTTAAAAAAGTTAATAAAGTTTCACCAATCGAATATATAAAAAAGTTAAGAATAGAAAAGGCAAAAGAATTGCTTACAAATACAGATTTTAATATTGCAAGGATTGCACTAGAAGTCGGATACAGTCATCATTCTTCTCTTACAAGAGTTTTTAAGGAATATGAAAAAATATCACCAGCAAACTTTAGACTAGAAAACCGAAAATTAGATAAAGAATAACCTGGTTTATGAAAAGAAAGTTTTTTAGTTTAGTGTAGAATTAAGGATATAAGAATAATGTAAGAGGTGATAGAATGTCTAGTATTGATGATTTTAATAAATTAGATATAAGAGTAGGAGAAATTATTAGAACAGAAGTATTTAAAAATGCGAAAAAACCAGCTTATAAACTTTGGATAGACTTTGGAGATGAAATAGGAATTAAAAGATCCAGTGCTCAAATTACTAAATTTTATGAAGCTGAAGAGTTAATTGGAAGGCAAATACTAGCAGTTATTAACTTTCCTCCAAGACAGATTGCAGATTTTATGTCGGAGGTTTTAGTCTTAGGAGTATATACTGAGCAGGGAGTTATATTGATTCAGCCAGATCAAAAGGTAAATAAAGGAGATAAACTAGGATAACTGAAAATGCAAAGTGGTAGCTTTTTATAGACATTCACGGTCAACATTTAACTTATACCAAAAGTATTTAAATGTACCTTCCAGAATGTCAATATATCCCTACGTATAAGTTAATTGTCTGCATGAGTATCTATAAGTGTACCACTTTTTTTGTTACCCTAAGTGAAGAAAGTGAGTTATATGAATTAGAACAGCTGTTGTTAAATTATCAGATGCTGAATTACACAAAATAATATAGCAGGGGTATTGTATAATTATGCCTTTCAATGTATAATGATGTTTATAATAAAGTTATACATAGGTAGGGGGAAATTGAAATGCTTAAAAATACGTTAAAGAAGATTGTTGGGGTTTCATTAATGATGACAACAATCATTGCTTTCACAGCTTGTGGAAACAAACAAAATTCGTCAACAGACAATGCACAAGATAAGTCACAATCTGCAGCCATGCAAAAGATTAAGAAAAGTGGAAAGCTTGTTATTGGTACCAGTGCTGATTATCCACCATATGAATTCCATAAATCAGTAGATGGAAAAGATGAGATTGTAGGATTTGATATTGAAGTTGGAAAACAAATCGCTAAGGATCTTGGTGTTCAGCTAGAAATAAAAGATATGAAGTTTGATGGATTACTTGCTGCATTAGACCAAGGAAACGTTGATATAATTGTTGCAGGCATGAATCCAACTGAAGAAAGAAAGAAAAGTGTAGATTTTTCAAATGTATATTATACAGCAGTACAAAGTGTAATACTTAGAACTTCTGACAAGGATAAAATTAAATCAATTGATGATTTAAAGGGAAAGAAGGTAGCTGTACAAAAAGGAGCAACACAAGAAGAAATAGCTAAGAAGCAAATGCCAAATTCTCAAGCTATAGCTCTTCCAAAAATATCAGACTTAATTTTATCATTGAAAAATAATAGAGCTGATGCAGTAATAGTAGAGTTACCAGTAGCAACTTCTAATGTAAATTCAAATAAAGATTTATTTATATCTGACATAAAAGTGCAGAATGAAGTAGAAGGTTCTGCAGTAGCAGTGAAAAAAGGAAGTACAGATTTAGTGCAATCAATAAATAAAACAATAGACAGATTAACAAAGGATAAGAGCATAGACAAATATGTTACTGATGCGACTAATTCAGTAGAGTAGAAGATAAATAATAGATTTTTGCATAAAGTGTTGGGTAGTAAGATGCCTAGCACTTTATTTATACTTGTTTATTGCTAATGTTTTCTAGAAAATATCTGCTGGATATGGCGGAGAATGAGGTGCGAATATGATTACAACAGATAAATATCCTTTACTTGAAATAAATTTAAATAAAATATACGAAAATGCTAAGATCATTGTAGAAAAATGCAAAGAAAATAGAATTACCGTATCTGGCATAATAAAAGGAGTTAACGGAGAAGAGCGCGTGGCAAAGGAACTTGTGAGAGCAGGGTGTACTTACATAGCGAGTTCTCGATTAGAGCAGTTGAAAGAGTTAAGAGAAAAAGGTTACAAGATAGATACTATGCTCATACGCATACCTATGAGAAGTGAACTTGAAGAACTGGTTCAGTATGCAGATATAAGTTTGAATTCAGAGGGAAGAACTATTCAACTTATAGAAGATGCATGTTGCAAGTATAATAAACAACATGGAGTTGTTCTTATGTATGATGTTGGAGATCTTAGAGAAGGCTTTATAGATGAAAAAGAACTTATAGACCAGGCCTTATATATAGAAAATAACCTTAAACATGTGAAGCTTATGGGAATCGGTACTAATCTAAGTTGTTATGGTTCTATAAAACCTACTCATGAAAATTTAAAACAGGTAACTATATTAGCCGATACTATAAGGGAACTTATAGGAAGAAGACTTGAAATAGTATCAGGTGGAGGAACTACTTCTTTGCCACTTTTATTTAATGGTGAGATGCCAGATGGAATTAGTAACCTGAGAATTGGAGAAGCAATGCTTTTAAATAGAGATTTACCAGACTTATGGGGGACCCAAATACCGGGAATGCATAATGATACCTTTGTATTAAAAGCGCAGATAATTGAAATCAAGGATAAGCCAACATATCCGATTGGAGAGATGTATTTAAATACTTCTGGCAATAAGCCTGTTTATGAGGACAGAGGCATAAGAAAAAGGGCCTTATTAGCTATTGGTAAGCAGGATTTTGTGCATCAGGATAACCTCATTCCTCTTGATGAGAATATAGAGCTTGTTGGAAGCAGTAGTGATCATACGATAATTGATATAGAAAACTGTAAAAATGGATATAAGGTTGGAGACATAGTTCAATTTTATATGTATTATTCTCCGATGTTGTATCTTTGCAACTCAAAATGGGTGAAAAAGAAATATATATAGAAAAGGAGATACACAATGAGTGTTAAGAAATTATTTTGGGAAAATCCTTATTTGACCGAACTTGAAGCAAAAATAATCAGTGTAAAAGGTAATGTTATCACTCTTGATAAAACAATAGCTTTTGCCTTTTCAGGAGGTCAGCAATCTGATGCAGGAACCATAGGAGGATTTCAAATTATAGAAGCCAAAAAAGAAGGAAAAGAAATTTACTATACTATTGAACAAAATCATAATTTAATACCTAATCAAGAGGTTATGGTTATAATTGATTGGGAAAAAAGATATAGATTAATGAAATTACATTTTGCAGCAGAAATTATACTTGAATTAGTATATCAAAACTATAATCATCCTGAGAAAATTGGAGCAAACATAACTGTAGATAAAGCAAGAGTAGACTTTTTATGGGATGGAAAAATTTCTGAGATATTTCCAGAGCTTCAGAGTAAAGCAAATAGTATAATAAATTCAAATTTAGATATAATAAGTGCTTTTGAGGATGAAGAGAAGGAAAAAAGATATTGGTGTATAAAAGGATTTGCAAAAGTATCTTGTGGAGGAACGCATTTAAAGAGAACAGGAGAAATTGGACCTATATATTTAAAAAGAAACAATTTAGGTAGTGGTAAGGAAAGAATTGAGATATACTTAGAAAAATAATAAATCTGTTCTAGTATTGTATAGTTGTAAATTGTGTGTTGTAAAATTCTAATTATAAGGTTTGAAAATTAACAAAATGATAATTTTAAACTATTTTTTTTATTAATATTTCAATTTTCGTATAAATAGTGTATAATAATAATTGTCCTAAGTAATATTTAGATAGTTAACTGTAAAGCTAAACTAATTATATACCTCAGCCGCCAAATACCATTTTAAATTTGGAAATATATAAGTTTAGTTATAGAGTTAACTATCTATATAGCTTAGAGAAAATTAAATTTAGGAAATCAATTTATTCATTTCAATAGCCATGTTTTTTAAGTTTTCTGCACTGCTTGTCAAATCTTCACTTACTGTTACAGTTCTATTTATAGATTTGTTAACTAAATTGAAATCTGATATGGCGTCTCTCATTGTTTCATAAATATTAGAATTAAATGTAACAACGTTTTGAGTTTCTGATAAGAGAGTATTAGTTAACTCGCTTATTTCCTTAATGTTAATTCCTGAGTCCTTTAATCTAGTTAGCATAATCTTTATATTTTCAACGGCATTGTTTATAATAGTATCACCATTATTTATCTTTTCTGAGTTCTCGGTCATAAGACACTCTACCTGAGCAACCCTTTCTTTAACTTCATTAGTAATTAAAGTTGCATCATTTAAGGATGTTCCAGTATCTTCAGCAAGTTCCCTAATTTCATCTGCGACAACTGCAAAGCCTTTTCCAAACTCACCGGCTCTTGCAGCTTCAATTGATGCATTTAAAGCAAGAAGATTAGTCTGCTCGGATATCTGTTTTATTATAAGAAGTATTTCATCAATTTGTTTAGACTTTTCTTCAAGCACCTTTGTGGCATCTAGGGTATTACCTATGCTATTTTTTATAACGCTTATTATACTTAGAGTTTGGTTCAATGCTTCTTCATTTTGATTAGATAATTGAATTAAACTAGTAGAATTATTTTCAGTATCTTTAGACTTTATAGAAATAGATCTATTGGCATCTAAAAGCTGATTAAGTACTTTGGTATTTTCAAAAGAGTCTTTTAATATTTTGTCTGTATCTCTAGAAATAGATTGAGTAGTACTTGATATTTCTTCCATAGAGGCGCTTTCCTCTGAAGCTATGGATGCTAAATTTTCACTTGAACCTAATAAACTTTTGGCAAATTCAGTAGTTTTATTAAATAAATTACTTATATTTTCATTATTGATTCTAAGTTCAGTTTCATTTTTTTCAATGGATTTTAATAATTTGGCTGAAAAGTATGTAGAAGCAAAAAGTCCAAATGAAACTAGAGATATAGAAATTATTCTAAGTATCAATTCTCTTAAAAAAAACTCATTAGTCAGTGTATATGGATTTAAAACAAATAGTATAACTTCTGAGACGATGCTTAGTATAATAGAAGCCATATTGATTTTATTATCTAGGAATAGAGAGCATAATATAATCATATAGAAAACTGTTACCCACAGTTCTTTTGAAGGAATAGTAAAATTCATATACAGAAAGTTTATATAACAAGCTATAAGTGTAGCTATTTTCATGTTTTTGAACATTTTACTATTCAGTTCTCCATCTACAACTGTTAGTTTGTACATAATGTTAAAAGCAAGTATCTCTAAAGATCCTATTAAAAATAAACCGATTAAATAAGGCCATTTAACCTCGTTATATAATCCTAATAGTTTCATTACTGCAAACATTGAACCTGCTAGTAATGCACTTAAGGAATAGATAACTATTACAAACTTTAACGTTTTCACCTGATGTCTAATTATAGTGCTTGTATCAGTAGTCATGTTGCTAATCAGCTCCTCTCAATATCTATTAAAAACCGAAGAAAACTTTTCTGCTTTAATCTCATTTTTAACCAACCTTTTGTTTAAATGTCATAATAATATAAATTATACCATAAATTTCATTTGTACTGGAATTGAAACTTTTTATAATTATATAATTACTCTTAATATAGGCTTAAGTCAGCTTAAAGACAGCAACTCTGGGCCATAAAATTAAGAAAATATGTAGAAAAATAAAAAAACAACATAGTTTTTAAAAAAATATGTTGTTTTTTTATTAAATTGATGATAAAATATTAAACTGGAGTCCCTGCTGTGAAATACACAGCCGTTAGTCCAAGGGGAGGAGGTGAAACTTAATGAGAAAGTATGAAACTATATTTATATTGCACCCATCATTAGACGAAGAAGCTGTTAAAGCTAACGTTGAAAAGTTCAAGGGAGTAATAGAAAATGGTGGTGGAGTAGTAGAAAATATTGATAACTGGGGTAAGAGAAAGCTTGCTTATGAAATAAGCAAAGTTACTGAAGGTTATTATACTCTAGTAAACTTCAACGCTGATCCTGAATTACCAAAAGAGTTAGACAGAGTATTCAGAATTACTGACAGTGTTATAAGACACATAATAGTTAACAATGAAAAATAGGATTAACTACAGCATGTCTGAAGAATTTGTAAGAACTCAAAGTTTTAATTAAAAACATATAGAGGATATAATTCCAATCGATGATGGAGATATCCCATTTTGAAAGGTAAGGAGGGATAAGCATGGCAGATAGAGAAGGCGGAAGAAGAAATTCAGGTAAGATGAGAAGAGCAAAAAGAAAAGTTTGTGCTTTTTGTATGGATAAAGCTGAATTTATAGATTATAAAGATATAAATAAATTAAGAAAATATGTTACTGAAAAAGGAAAGATTCTTCCAAGAAGAATTTCCGGTACTTGCGCTAAGCATCAAAGATCACTTACAGATGCTATAAAGAGAGCAAGAAACATAGCATTATTACCATTTACAACAGACTAATACAAGAGCTGAAGAATAGACTTTGGATATTCTTCAGTTTTTTTATTTTTTGTTAACTGTTGCATCTATAGTGCAACAGTCTTTTTTATTTTACATATAAAGTAATAAATTCAAGTAAAATCATTTTTATTCTTAAGAATACATAAGTGGAATAATTTTTATAAATTGTTTATAATAAGATTAAAGATAACTATGGACAAATTGCCGAGAATTCTTAACAGTCTGTTCTAATTAGAGGAGGAAAGGAAGTGAATAACCCTGATTTATGGCTTGCTGATAGAAAAAATTGAGTAGTTAAATCATGTAAAGCTACCCTTCTATGACAAAGGTAGAATATAAAAATAATTTGTTATAGTTTTAAAAAATCAGGGAATCTAATGAGAGAAACAAAAGAAAATTACAAAATAATGGAGTTAATTTATAAATCTCAGTATGTTACGATTTTTAAGGCGTTGAATATTGAAAAAAATGAAAATGTTATAATTAAAGTATTAAACACTGAACCTAATAATCCAATAAATATATCAAAATTTAAGAACAAATATAATATATTAAAAAAACTTGAAAGTGAATATATTGTAAAAGCTTATGAATTCTTAGAGTTTGAAAATAGACTTTCATTTATATTAGAGGATTTTGGAGGAGTTCCTCTTTTCCAATATGTAAAAAATAATAGCATTGAGCTAAAAGAATTATTGGAAATTGCATTAAAAATAACAAAATGTATTAAATATATTCATAGTAATAATATTGCCCATAGAAATATTAATCCATTTAGCATTATTTATAATTTTGAAAAAAAGATTATAAAGTTGTGTGGCTTTGAAGATTCATCAGAATTTTATTTTGAAACTGCAGAAGCGCTAAATCCCAATATACTCCATAATAAATTATACTATATTTCACCGGAACAGACTGGAAGAATGAATCGTCCAGTGGATTATAGAACAGATTTTTATTCCTTAGGAATTATTTTGTATGAATTAACATGCTCTAAGCTTCCTTTTACTTCTTCTGATTCTGCAGATATAGTTTATTCTCATATAGCTAAAACTCCCTTAGCTATTGATAAAATTAATCCAGATATTCCAACGAGTGTTTCAAAGATTATATTGAAGCTTATAAAAAAGATGCCTGAAGATAGATATAAAAGTGCTTCAGGCATTGAAGCTGATTTACAAGAGTGCATAGACCAATTAGAAGAAAAGGGAACAATAGGAGAATTTGAATTGGCAAAAAACGATGAATCGAATAATTTTGAAATTCCTAAAAAAATATACGGAAGAGATAATGAACTGAAAAAATTATTTAGTATATTTGAAAGAGCAGCTAAAGGAAATACAGAGTTTATCTTTATTGGTGGATATTCTGGAATTGGCAAAACCGCATTGGTAAATGAACTTCATAAACCTATAATAAAATATCGCGGAATTTTTCTTTCAGGAAAATGCGATCAGTATAATAAAAATACTCCTTACTCAGCGTTGTTTGATGCACTTGATAAATTTTGCACTTATATTTTATCAGATTCAGAGAGTGAAGCAAAAAAGTGGAGAAAAAGAATACTAAATTCTCTTGGAAAAAATGGTGCTTTACTTATGAGTGTAATTCCCAAACTGCGGTTAATTATAGGATCACAACCTGAAGTTATAGAAGAGTCTATTGTAGAAACACAGGTTAAATTTAGCATTGCTCTTCAGAATTTATTGAGATCTATATCTTCACAAAGCTGTCCAATTGTATTTTTTATTGATGATCTTCAGTGGATAGATACAGCTTCTTTAGAACTTTTTGAAAAAGTTATTTTTGATAATAGTATTAGAGGATTGATGTTCATTTGTAGTTACAGAGAAAATGAAGTAGATGCATCGCACCCACTAATTAGAACAATTGAAAAAATAAAAAGAAATAACGGTAAAATAGAATATTTACATTTAGATAATTTAGATATTAATGCTGTTACGGAAATGATATTTAATGTATTAAATCGTAATAAAGAAGATTCTCGAAAGCTAGCAAAAATAGTTCATGAAAAAACATTAGGCAATCCATTCTATATTATTGAATTTCTAAAATATTGTAATGAAAAAAAGTTATTGTATTATGATGTACATGAAAAAAGGTGGAGGTGGACTGAAATCGGTATAAGAAATAGTAAAACCTCAGACAATGTTGTGGAGTTCTTAATAGAGAAAATGAAAATGCTTCCTGAAGCTACAAAAGAACTTATTTCAATAGCTGCCTGTATTGGGAATCGGTTTGATATAGAAATGCTTGCAAAAATATCTGGAAAAAGTTTCGAAAATATAAATGAAGACTTAAAACCAGCTATAGCCGGCGAGATAATCTATATCCTAAAAAAATACAGCTTAAAATCTAAAAAAGTAGAATTTTTATTTTGCCATGATAAATTCCAACAGGCAGGATATTTTGATTTATCGGAAGAAAATAAGAAAATTATTCATATGAAAATTGCTAATTATTATGAGAATATAGAAGGACTAACAAATAACTCAAGCCTTTTTTTAGCAGCAGATCATTATTCCAAGATATTAGAGTGTATTAATAAAAAAAACGATATCAAAAGAGTGGTCAATATCTTTTTAAATGCAGCAAAGGCTGCTAGACTTACTTCAGCCTTTGATACTGCAAGACGTTATCTTGAACTTGCAATGGATATTGTTCCAAAGTCTTTAAAAGATAATGCTTCCTTTATGCAGCCTATATATACTGAATACCATCAAGTGCTTTTTAGTTTAGCTGACTTTGAGAAAGTAGATGAAATTTATTTTCAAATAGAAAAAATAATAAAAGATCCTATTAAATTGGTAAATGCTTGCTGTGTACAATTGATCAGCCTTTCAAATAGAAGTCGACATAAAGAGGCTTTTCAGCTAGGGATATCTCTTCTTGAAAAGCTTGGAATAAGTTATCCCGAAGATAAATTAATAGATGTAATTGAAATAGAAATTGAAAAGTACTATTTGTATGAACGTAATGGGAGAATTGAAACACTTGAACAGAAAAAATTTATATCTAACAAAAAAGATAATGCCATTGCAAAGCTTTTAAATAGGATTATTGCAGCTAGTTTCTTTTTCAATCCTTTAGCTTCCTTTTGGGTTGTTCTTGTAAGTGTTAACTTAATGATTGAAAGAGGTATTACTAATTGGGGGTTAGAAGTTTCACCTTCTATAACATTGGTGTTAATTCCACTTAAAAATGATTTTTATACAGGATATAAGCTTTCAAAAAAGGCAATATTTATTTTAGAACAAAATGGGTTCAATGAAGAATTATATAGAATGTATCATGGTTATAGCATTTTGAATTGTCATTGGTTTGAGCCCTTAGAAATGGCTATTTATTATGCTCATAAAGCTTATAAAGGAAACTTGGAAAGTGGTGAATTTGAATTTTCCTGCTATAGCTTTTTTACTACTCAGGCAGGTACATTAGAATGCTGTAATTCTATTTCAGAAATGCAGCTTGAAGTAAAGAACGCCTTTACTTTTATTACTAAAATTGGTAACGTATATGCACAGGAGTCATTCATTACTTTTCTTCAATTAATAAAAGCTTTAAAAGGGGAAACTCGAACATATGGGAGTTTTAATGATAAAGATTTTAATGAAGAAAAGCATTTAGAAGATGTTAACAATAATGGAATGGCAGTAGGAGTTTACTATATTTATAGAACTCTTTCAGCAGTGTTATTCAGTGATTTTAAAGAAGCATATATACTTGCGAAAAAAGCTGATAATTATTTATCGTATGTTACTCCATATTACATAATAGCACTCCATTTCTTTTTAAAAGCTATTTCCATTTGCAAGATTATTGAAGAAACAGAAAATGCAGAAGAAAAACAAATAATGAAAGAAATGTTGGAAGAAAGTAGACAGTGGCTATATGCAAGAGCAAAGGATGCTCCCTTTAATTTTCAACATCTCTATGATATAGTATATGCTGAAATAAAAGCATTAGAAGGAAAATATGATGAAGCTTTTAAACTATATGAAAAGGCAATGCTGGAGGCACAAGAAAATAGAAGACCATACCATTATGCACTAATGTGTGAAATTACAGGTCAAAGATACTTAAAAATGAGCATAAAAAAGACAGCAAGTTTTTATATTAGAGAGGCTTATTCAAGTTTCTTAGAGTGGGGAGCTGTAGGTAAAGCCGAATATATGAAAGAAAAATATAAGGACATATTATTTTCAAATAATAACTTTCAAAATTTATCTATGGAATGCAATGGTTTAAATTGTATAGATTTGAAAGCCATACTAAATGTATCTCAGGCTATTTCTATGGAAATTGAAAGAGACAAATTTCTTGGGAAATTAATGGGGATTGTGATGCAAAATTCCGGGAGCACTAAGGGACACATACTCATAAAAGATGAAAATAGATTGATTCTATCGGTTTCAGGAAGGTTGAATAATGAGTTAGAAATTATTATTGATCATAAAGAAATTGCTTTTGATAGTGCAGATACTAAAAAAATTATACCTATTTCTATGATTAATTATGCAGTGAGAACGAAAGAAGAAATAATTATTGACAGCGTTTCTAGAAGTCAATTTGCATATGATGATTATTTTGAAGAAAATAGTGTTCAGTCTGTAATATGTATACCTATTCTGAAGCAAAATATTTTAAAAGGAGTAGTATATTTAGAAAATAACATATTGTCGAGAGCATTTACTAAAAATAATATTGCAGTATTAAAGATAATTTCTTCACAGGCTGCAATTTCCGTTGAAAATGCCTTTTTGTATACCAAACTTGAAAATAAGGTAAAGGAACGCACTCTTCAGCTGGAGAAGACAATTTTTAAGCTGAAAGAGGCAAATTCTGCTTTGGAACAAGAGATTATCAATAGAATAACTACTGAAGAGGCTTTAAAGGAAAGCGAAAGACAAATTAGTTATTCTAGAGAATATGATAAAATTAAAATAGAGTTTTTTTCAAATATTTCTCATGAGTTAAGAACCCCGATTAATGTCATTTTTTCTGCACTGCAAGCGCATGAGTTAAAGATAAAAGGTTGTGTGGATAAAAACACCTATAAAAATTGTTGTAAATATAGTGATATAATGAAACAAAATTGTTATCGTCTTTTGAGATTGATTAATAATTTAATTGATATAACTAAAATAGACACAGGTTACTTTGGCATCAATAAAATAAATATAAATATTATAAATCTCATAGAAGATATAACTTTGTCTGTAGCCGATTATATTGAAAATAAAGGTTTATCTCTTATATTTGATACAGATGTAGAAGAAAAGGTTATTGCTTGTGACCCAGAGAAAATTGAGAGAATTATTCTTAATTTACTTTCAAATTCAGTAAAATTTACCCAAAGCGGTGGTCATATAACAGTTAACATAGAAAACAGTATTGAAAATATTTTGATAAGAGTAAAAGATACAGGAAGAGGCATTCCAAAAGAAAAGTTAGACTCTATATTCGAAAGATTTGTACAAGTTGACAGATCTTTCACAAGAGATCATGAAGGAAGTGGAATAGGGCTTTCACTTGTAAAAGCATTAGTAGAACTTCATGGCGGAACAATATCAGTAAAAAGTAGATCTGGTTATGGTACTGAGTTTACTATATGTATTCCATGTGAATTAGTTAATGAAATTTATGGTGAAATTCCTTGCAGTGAAGATTTAAGTAAAAGCTATATTGAAAAAATTAATGTAGAATTCTCTGACATATATAAATAAGGATATAAGGTATGAGGGGCTGTTGCACTTAGGTAAGCACAGAAGAAAGTAGACTTATTCTGATTTGATTATCTTAAGTGAGACAACCCCTCGTAAGTATGATAGACACTTAACTTATACTACTTCTATTACTACATCTACATTTCCTCTAATAGCTTTTGAATATGGGCAGTTTTTATGAGCTATATTAGCATATTTTAGAGCTTTTTCTTTGTCTATTCCATCAATTGACACTTGCAGTTTTGCAGCTATTTTCAATCCTTTATCTTCTGGGTCCTCTACTAGTGATACAGTAGCTGTAACAGTAGTTTTTTCATAATCCACTCTGGATTTTTGTAAAACTACTTCTAATGCTCCATTAAAGCAGGTACTGTAAGTGGCTGCAAAAAGTTGTTCTGGATTTGTCAATGTTGTGGCTTCTCCCCCTAATTCTTTTGGCATAGCCACATCTAAACTAAAGGATTTATCTGGTGAATAAACTCTACCTTTTCTTGCACCTACATTAATCATTGTTGACTCATATAAAGTTTTCATAATTTTATCTCCTATTCATAATTTAATTTCATAATCAATAATACATATTGATTAATAATTATTGTTTATAAATTAATATAGCATACTTTTTTTATTAAAGCAACATAACTCATAAAAAAATACAGGGCAAACGCATGA
>NZ_JAEEGC010000098.1 GCF_019207025.1 Clostridium thailandense
TTACTTTATTACATATTAATGAAAGGAAATGCTATGGGAACGAAAGAACGAAAAGAAAGAGAAATGTTAATAAGAAAAAATGATATTATAGATGCAGCAGAAAGGGTTTTTTTTGAAAAAGGTATACAGCAATCAACTATGGATGAAATTGCTAGAGAAGCTGAGTTTAGTAAAAGAACAATTTATATATACTTTCAAAGTAAGGATCAGATTTATTATGAGATCATGCTACGAGCGTTTAGGGTCTTAAATAATATGTTAGGAAAAAGTTTAGAAAATAAAGAGTCAGCTACAAGCATAGAAAAAATAAATGTAATAGCAGAAACTTTTATTGAATTTATAAGAAGTCAACCTAATTATTTTAAGGTAATAGTAGATTATGAGAATCAAGAATCGGATTTCAAGAATCAGGATAAGGTAATTACTGAATGTTATAAAGAAGGAGAAAAATCCCTAAATATTTTGAAGGAAATAATTAGCAAGGGAATTGAAGAAGGAAGTATATTAGAAAACATAAATATAAATTACACAATAGTTATTTTATGGTCAAGTATTGCAGGGATTTTCAATAGTATTGTTAAGAAGGAAAGTTATTTAAGGCATTATTATAACATACAAATCCAGCAGTTAATAGAAGAGGCATTTGAATTTATGATAAGAGCAATAAAAAAATAGAGGAGGAGGTAACAGTGAAAAGACAAATTTTCTTTTTAGTGAGTATGATTGTTATAATCATACTAGCAATCTACAAAACTGCAGATATAGTAAAGATTAACGGAACTAGTACTATTAAAATGATAGACAAAAAAGAAGGTAAAGATTTAACCATTTCAATTACAAAAGGAGAACAATATCTTCATAAATTTAAAATTAATTCTTTTATTAGTATAAAAACCTCTCCGCAATTTGCAGTTTGGATTGAGGATTTGAATGGAAATTATATTGAGACATTATATGCAACATCGAAAATTGTCAATCAAAGCTGGAGCAAAGCGCCAAATGATTCTGCACCTAAAAATCAAATTAAGCGTGAAGAAGCTTTGCCATATTGGACTCATAAGCGTGGCAATAATGTAATAGAAGCGGATGTAATATCATCAGCTACGCCAAAGGGAAATTTTATTATAAAAACTAAAACTAGTGATAAGCAGAGTAAATATTTAATCCTTGCCGAATTTAATAGTTCAACAGATTTTAATGAATATTATCCCAAAGATGCAGTTCCTAATATGGATAATTATTCCGGGGGAGAATGGGGAAGTGGTCAACCTGCCCTTGTCTACAGTACGACTATTGATTTGAATTCCACAAATAGTGTATATAATTTGAAACTTATTGGTCACAGTAGTCCTAGCGGAAAAGATGGAAATCTGTATGAAGATTTTTCTAAGTTGACTACAGCAAAGAATATAATTAAAAGTATAACAATTGAAGTAAAGTAGTTATAAATTTTAGACTTATTGTGGAAATATGAGTTCTCAACTAAAAGTTTTATCTAAAGAGAAAGAAAAAAGTAGAAAGTTTACTTATTTAAGTTTTTCAAAATAAGTAAACTTTCAATGATGGGTAACTATTGAAAAGAAGATTTGTGTTTAATAATTTTTTTGAGCGTTTTAACCAGTGCATCTACTTCTTCGTAGGTGTTATAAAAACTAAAACTAAGTCTAACCATTCCAGGTCGGTTAATATCTCGATTTTTTTGATAATATTCCATTTCTTCAGCTGGAATTTTTAGTAGTCTCCTGATGTATGGGTGAGCACAAAAACACCCACTTCTAACTGCAATTCCTGAGATTTCGGATAACTTTTTAGCTGTAAATTCGTGGTAAACACCGTCTATATTGAAAGGAAGTATGGCAACTTTATCACAGTTATCAGTATCACAGTAGATTGTAATGCCTGGTATTTTTTTTAATTGTTCTAGAGCGTAGTAATAGATATCCATTTCTTTTTTATCTATTTTTCGCATATCTAGATGATTAAGTGTTTTAATTGCAGTAGTTAATGCTATAACACCCATTAAATTAGGAGTACCTGCTTCGTTTTTATCAGGTGGGTCTGCCCAAGTCACAAAATCATCCGTTACTATATCAATAGTACCACCTCCGACATGATCTGGCTCTGCAAATGAAAAAAAGTCTTTAGGTCCTACAAGAACTCCGGTACCGAAAGGAGCATACATTTTATGAGCTGAGAATGCAAGAAAGTCAATACATCTGTCTTTGTGTGAAGATTTCATATAAATAGGATAATGTGGAACAAGTTGAGCTCCATCTACTAATATTTTGGCATTGTAATTGTGACAGAGGCTAGCAATTTTGTATATAGGATTTTTATATCCAGTAACATTGGAAGCGCCTGTGACACATACTAATTTAACTTTTCCGTTATATTTTTTAAGCTTATTTTCTAAGTCTGATATATTTAACTTTCCAAGTGCATCTACATCAATATAATCAACTCTAAATTTATTTCTCCAAGGTAGGTCGTTAGAGTGATGTTCCATTCGTGTTGAAATAATTACACAGTCATCATAAATATTTGATATAATGGAGGACAATTTATTTATAGCTTCAGTAGTATTTTTTACATAAATAACTGTGTTTTTGCGATGATCGCAATGGATAAAGTCACATACTATTTTGCGTGAATCCTCATACACTTTAGATGAAAATATAGATTTGTAGCCTGTTCCTCTGTGAATTGAAGAATAGTGCCTTGAGAAATCCGTTATTGCATCTAAAACAACCTTAAAGGGTGGAGTAGTAGCTGCATTATCGAAATTTATAGCAGTTGTTAATTTCCCATTTGCAATGGGGATTTTTTCATTTACACCAGCAATCATATCTCTATAATCATGTTTATTTTTATTATGATCCATGGTAAATCACTCCCTATAATAATGATATGCATTATTAATGTGTGAGGTGATTTATTTCTAAATAAATCAAAGAAAATACATTAAAATACTGAATTAGGAGAATATAAAGTAGAATTGACGAAAAACACCATTATAGTATATACTTAAATAAAAAAGAATAAAAATCAATCATGTAACTGGCGGAAATGGAGATTACCATGGGGAGCATGATTGAAAAGAGTATCGGCCGCCTGGGTAAATATAAATTTATCCAGGCGGCTTTTTATTTTACTTTTGGAGGTTGATTTTATGAAAAACATTGAGGTTTTACTTAAGTATGGATGTAACCCGCAGCAAAAACCAGCAAGAATTTATGTAAAGGATGGCAGATTACCTTTTAAAATTTTAAATGGCAATCCAGGATATATTAATTTTATGGATGCCTTTAACTCCTGGCAATTAGTAAAGGAATTGAAACAGGTAACGAATCTTCCAGCAGCAGCGTCTTTTAAACATGTCAGTCCTGCAGGAGCAGCAGTGGGAATACCTCTTAATGATGCACTAAAAAAGTCCTATTTTGTTAAGGATATAGAACTAACTCCAGTTGCCGCTGCTTATGCAAGAGCCAGAGGTGCAGATAGAATGTCTTCTTTTGGAGATTGGGCAGCTATAAGTGAAGTTGTTGATTTACCTACTGCAATAATTTTAAGTAAGTCTGTTTCAGATGGAATAATTGCTAGAGGGTATACAGAAGAAGCACTACAGCTTCTAAAGAGAAAGAAAAAAGGCAACTATTGTGTAATTGAAATGGATTGGGACTATGAGCCAGAAGACATAGAGAAAAGAGAGATATATGGAATAACTTTTGAACAAAAAAGAAATGATATTTTAATAAATGAAGATGTTCTTAGAAATATGGTTACTAAAAATAAAAATATTACGGGAGATGCAAAACGTGATCTGATTATATCCATGATTACTTTAAAATACACTCAGTCCAATTCAGTTTGTTTCGCAATTGATGGTCAAGTTATTGGTGTAGGTGCTGGCCAACAATCACGTGTACATTGTACAAGGCTAGCAGCATCAAAAGCAGATATATGGTATTTGAGACAACATCCTGCTGTACTTAATTTGTCTTTTAAAGAAGGTGTTTCAATGCCAGAAATGGATAACGCTATAGACCAATACCTTAGAGATGATGTTACTTCAGTAGAAATGCAGGAATGGAAAAATGTGTTTAAAGAACTACCAAAGAAATTAACAAAAGAAGAAAAACTAGCATGGTTATCCAATTTCACAGGAGTTTCATTAGGTTCAGATGCATTTTTTCCTTTTAGAGATAACATAGATAGGGCAGCTCAAAGCGGAGTAAAATATGTTATTCAGCCTGGTGGCTCCTTAAGGGACAATAGTGTAATAGAAGCTTGTGATGAATATGATATGGCTATGGCCTTTTCGGGTATAAGGTTATTTCATCATTAAAATTATAATATAGATGTATTTGAAGATATACTTTCATAACTACAAAAATCACTATCAGAATTCATAGTAATTCTGATAGTGATTTTTATTTGTATTTATTATGCTGCAAGTATCGTTTTAGAAAAGTTTGTATAATAGCTTGTTCTTGAAATAATATACTTTATATTTACTTTGTCTAGCTTATAAAATGGCTAATTTGGTATTATTGTGCAAGCTCTGTAACAGAATTGTAACAGAATTGTAACATTTGAACTTTATAATGATCGTATAAATATTGAGGAAATAAGATCCAATAGCCGAAATATATGAGATAACAAAATTAATAACTTTAACAATAATTAAACTTGGAGGTTTTCAGGCATGAAAAAGTTTCTATCAAAAAAGGCGTTAGCAATAATAGCCTTAGTACTTGTAGTAGGGGTAGGTGGATATTTTGTACATAAAAAGTATGCATCTAAAAATTCTACTAAATCATCTACCAAGTATTCTTTATCAAAGGTAACAAAAACAAATCTAGATATTACTGTAGAGGCTACTGGTACTGTTACAGGGGCAGATGCGGTAAATGTTTATTCTTCTAATACTGGCGCTATACAGGGAATGACTGCAAAATTAGGGGGTGCTGTTAATAAAGGGGATTTGTTTTGCAAAATTGATGATGATACAAATCAACAGGCAGTAGAAAATGCAAAAATCTCTCTACAGCATAGTTATCTGGAGCTGCAGTCACTGAAAAATCAGTTAGATGACCTCACAATAAAGGCTCCTATAGATGGAAAAGTAAGAGCAGTATATGCAGCAGCAGGAGATGATATTGCTTCTATAAAATCTACTTATGGAGGAATGGCAATGATAACTGTAGGTGATGGTTCTTTGGAAACAGCTGTTCCATTTCCTTCTAGTGGAAAAGTAGCAGAAGTTAATGTATCAGCTGGACAGACTGTTAAAAAAGGTGATGTTTTATTTAAGCTTGATCCTAAAACTTTAAATAACAGCATTGCTCAAAAAGAAAATGACATTAAGCTGGCAGAAAAAAATCTAGCAGATAAGGAAGAAACATTATCTAAATCTACAATATCCACTCCTATAAGCGGAATAGTAACAACGTTAAGTGTTAAAAATGGTGAAATTGTAACAAATGAAAAACTTATAGCTACTATAACAGATACAGCTAAAATGCAGGTAACACTTGCTGTGGATGAATTAGATATTAATAAGGTGCAAATTGGACAAACAACCACTGTAAAGATAGATGATATTGAAAATAAAACCTTCACAGGTATCGTTGAGTCTATTGCACAAAGTGGTACAACCACGAATAATGTTACAACCTATGATGTAATTGTAACTATAAATAATCCGGAAAATGTAAAAATAGGAATGAATGCAAATGTTACTATTGCAGTACAAAGTAAAGCAAACGTATTGACAGTTCCAGTAGAAGCTATTGTAGAAAAAAATGGTAAGAAGTATGTTATGGTTCAGGATACACAGAAATCACCTTCATCATCTTCGTCTAGCAAAAAAGATTCTAATAATACAACTCCAGGAAAACTTGTAGAAGTAAAGACAGGGCTTAAGAATAAAACTTTAATTGAAATAACAAGTGGTGTTACTGAGGGACAAACTGTTATGACAGAACTTTCAGAAAGCACGAGTACAAGTACGAAGTCAAGCAGCAAGAGCAAAAGTAGCCAGCAAAGTGGCGGAATGGGAGGCGGAATGGGAGGCCCTCCAGGAATGTAAACATATTTTAAATAGGGGAGAGATAATATGGATGTTGTTATAGAAATGAAAGATGTTAATAAAATCTATAAAATGGGCAGCAGCGAATATAGGGCTTTAAGCGATGTTAATTTGAATATAAAAAAAGGTGAGTTTGTATCAATAGTAGGGCCTTCTGGTGCAGGAAAATCTACTTTAATGAATATAATAGGGTGTTTAGATTTGGCAACTTCCGGACAATATATTCTTGATGGAGAAAACACTGATTGTAGTGATGATAAATTATCTGAAATTCGTAATAGAAAGATAGGCTTTATATTTCAAAACTACAATCTTTTGCCAAAAATGAATGTAATAGAGAATGTAGAATTACCTTTAATATATCAAGGATTAAGTAACAAAGAAATGAAGGAAAAAGCCTTAAAGTCTTTAGAAAGAGTTGGACTCGCTTCTCATATTAAGCATAAACCTGCAGAACTTTCAGGAGGTCAAAAGCAAAGGGTTGCAATTGCAAGAGCACTTGCAACTGAGCCTGAACTATTACTTGCAGATGAACCTACGGGAGCATTAGACAGTAAAACAGGAAAAGAAGTTATTGAAATGCTTAAGCAATTAAATAAAGAGGGAAATACAATCGTGCTTATAACACATGATCGTGAAATTGCACAGGAAGCTAAAAGAATAATAACTGTAAAAGATGGACGTATTGAATCAGATGAATCAAATATTGAATATAGCAGGGTGGTTTAAATGAAATTTAGCAAGCTTATAAAAATGGCAGTTTCATCGGTTTTGGCTAATAAAATGAGATCTTTTCTTACTATGCTGGGGATAATAATAGGTATCAGTTCTGTTATAGCCCTAGTAGGTATGGGTCAAGGTACTAAACAGGATGTAGCTTCTAAAATTTCAAGTTTAGGAACTAATCTTATAACTGTAAATATCATGGGAAGAAGAAGCGTAACAGTGACAACTGCTGAATTGAATGAACTTAAAAAGAAACCAGGGATAAAGGATATAGCACCTTCGGCTTCAGAGGGAAACATATATGTAAAGTCAGGAAGTAGTTCAAAAAGTACAACTACTTCTATTGAAGGAGGCGTACCAGCTTATGCTACTATAAAGAATTTAGGTGTAAGTAGTGGAAGATTTATAAATCAAGATGATGTAGACAGCAGGTACAGAGTTGCAGTAATTGGTTCAGATGTAGCAGATACTCTGTTTGGAAGTACAGATATTGTTGGAGAGGAGATTAATATAAATGGAAGCACATTCTCCATAGTAGGGGTACTTGCAACTCAGGGGGGGAGTGGACAAGATTCACCAGATGAAAAAATAATAATACCTTTAAGTGTTGCACAAAGATTGTTCAAAATTTCAACGATAAAAACTTTTTATGTTGAAGCTACAGATCAGAATTCTGTATCGGAAGCTAAGGCATATCTCCAATTGTTTATGGATAATAAATTTAGTAGTGACTCTTCGGGTAGTACTAATTATAGAATAATGGATCAATCTACTCTTTTAGAAACTGCAACATCAACAACTGACAGCATGACTACTATGCTCTCAGGAATAGCATGTATATCTTTATTAGTTGGTGGAATAGGAATTATGAATATTATGCTTGTTTCAGTAATTGAAAGAACAAGAGAAATAGGCATAAGAAAAGCTATTGGAGCAAAGAGGAGTACTATATTGTTGCAATTCTTGCTAGAATCAGCTGGAATAAGTACTGTTGGAGGAATACTAGGAGTTTTAGGAGGATATTTAGCAGCTTATGTTATGAAGACTTTTTTTAATACATCTGTTGTAATATCTAGTAATGTAGTTTTAGCATCGTTTCTATTTTCAATTTTTGTAGGTATAGTCTTTGGAGTATATCCTGCCGATAAAGCTTCTAAACTAAGTCCAATTGAAGCTCTAAGGTTTGAATAAGATAATAGGGTTCTTAAGTGAATTTTCACTTAAGAACCCTATTTTGTGTTTAAAATGCATTTGAATTGTAACTTAAATGTAACAATACGAGGCTACAATATAAACATAAACTTGATATTGAAAAAATAATTTTTAGAATGAGTACAAAAAAATATTAATTGTTGAGGTGATATATATGCGTAATAGTACAGTTTATTCTGTTGTAGTACCTTTATATAATGAAGAACTTGTTATAGATGAAAGTTATAGAAGATTAAAGAAGGTTATGGATAGCACTAAAGAAAATTATGAGATTGTCTTTATAAATGATGGAAGCTCAGATAAAACAGTTGAGAAAGTAGAAAAAATATGTAAGATTGATACAAAAATAAAGCTTATAAATTTTTCAAGAAACTTTGGTCATCAAGCTGCAATAACAGCAGGAATGGATATGGCACTAGGAGATGCAGTTGTAGTAATAGATGCAGATCTTCAGGATCCTCCAGAAGTAATCTTAAATATGATTGAAAAGTGGAAGGAAGGCTACCATGTTGTTTATGGAAAAAGAGTAAAAAGAGAAGGAGAAACTTTCTTTAAAAAGTTTACCGCTAAGATGTTTTATAGGACATTAAAGAGCATGACAAGTATCAATATTCCAGTGGACACAGGAGATTTTAGGCTTATAGATAGAAAAGTATGTGATGCTTTAGTTTCACTTCCTGAGAAAAATAGATATGTAAGAGGATTAGTTAGCTGGGTGGGATACAAACAGACTTATGTAGAATTTGTAAGACAGGAGAGATTTGCTGGGGATAGTAAATATCCTTTAAGAAAGATGATGAAGCTGGCACTAGATGGTATAACTTCTTTCTCATTTAAACCACTTGTGTTTGCTGGATATTTTGGAGGCTTAGCTTTCTTAGCAGGAATGATTTCAAGCATTGCTATTGTTATAAAAGATTTAATCCAAAGAACAGATATATTAAGCTTAGGTTTAGTTTTATCCATGAATATAATGTTTTTCGGTATAACACTTGGCAGCATCGGTATAATGGGTCAATATATTGGAAGAATTTTTGATGAAAGTAAAGGAAGACCTATCTATATAATAGAAAGTACAGTAAATTATAAAAAGGCTGGTGAAAAGTGTGAAATTAGTAGCTAATATAAATAACTATATACTTGAAGGAAAATTTAAACGAATAAGCAGATTTTCATTAATAGGAGTATTAAATACAGCTATAGACTTTGTTTTTTTTACTATATTCAACAGTTTGTTTGGAGTAAATTATGCTGTAAGCCAGGTGATAGGATACAGTTTAGGCGTTGCAAATAGTTTTGTATTTAATAAAAAGTGGACTTTTCAAAGAGGAAATACAAGTAAAAAACTTTATAAAGAACTATTTCAATTTATTGTAGTTAATATAGTTTCACTTAGTGTTTCAATAATATTTATGAAACTTTTAGTAAAAGATTATAGTCTTAATGTATATATATCAAAGATAATTGTAACATTTATAGCACAGATAACAAATTTTCTTGCATATAAGCTGTGGGTGTTCAACTAAGGAGGAAGAAATGAAAAAGATAAAGTTTACAAAAGAAACTTTCGCAGTAACATTGATTTTAATATTATCCGCTGTATTAAACTTTGCAAATATAGGCATAGAGGGATATTCAAATGAATATTATGCAGCTGGTGTAAAGAGCATGCTTATGAGCTTTAAAAATTTCTTCTTTGTGTCTTTTGATCCAGCAGGATTTGTAACTATAGATAAACCACCAGTTGGATTTTGGATACAAACTATATCTGCTAAGATATTTGGATTTAGTGGATGGAGCATATTACTTCCACAGGCACTTGCTGGAGTGATTTCGGTATGGCTTGTATATTACCTAGTTAAAAGATCTTTTGGAAGTATGGCAGGTTTAATATCCGCTTTATGTCTTGCAGTAACTCCAGTTTTTGTAGCTGCTAGCAGAAATAATACAATAGATAATTTACTTGTGATAACTTTATTATTTGCTTGCTGGGCTCTTTCAGTAGCTGCCGAAAGAGGAAAGCTTAAATATCTTATAATAAGTTTAGTTCTTGTAGGGGTTGGATTTAATATAAAAATGCTTCAGGCCTATATGATAGGACCAGCATTATATATAACCTATCTTCTTTCTACAGCACTGCCAGTTAAAAAGAGAATAAAGCATCTTGTACTCGGAACAGTAATTCTTTTAGCAGTATCTTTTTCCTGGGCAATAGCTGTAGATTTAGTGCCAGCACAGAATAGACCTTATGTTGGCAGCAGCACAAATAACAGTGTCATGGAACTCGTATTAGGACACAATGGTTTAGAAAGACTAGGGCTTGGAAGCAAATCAACTCCAGGAAGTGGAGGAAATAGACAGGGTGGCCAAAGTCAAAAAAAATCAGAAGACAAGGTTAATGCTGTTTCTAGTGCTACACAGGAGACGTCAAATAAAAATAATATAGAAAATAGTAATGGCAATAGCCAGGGGCAGGGAGTACAAGGAGGAGCTCCAAGTGGTCTAGGTCAGGGAGCACCTGGAATGAAAGATGGAAACATGCAGCCACCAAGTGGAGGCAGACCAGGAGGAAATCAAGGTGGTGGACCAGGAGGCGGATCAGGAACTAGATTGGCAGGATCTTTTGGTGCTGAAACACCAGCAGGAATTACAAGATTATTTTCTAAAAATATCCTGTCAGATCAAATAGTTTGGTTCTTGCCATTAGCATTATTCGGATTTATAGCAGGAGCTATAAAAGAAAAGTTGAGATTTTCTCTTGATAATAAGAAAAAACTAGCATTAGTACTCTGGATGGTTTGGCTAGTACCAGAATTTATATACTTTAGTTTTACAACAGGATTGTTTCATCCATACTATTTAACTATGATGGCACCACCAGCAGCAGCTTTAACTGGAATTGGAATTTCGGTGATGTGGGAAATGTTTAAGGAAGGTGGATGGAAGGCATGGATTCTACCAGTAGCTTTTGTTGTAGAAGGTTTAACACAGCTTCTTATGATATCTTATTTTAGCAGCAATGTTTCAACTGTTATAAAAAATGTGATTTTAGCATCATTGATATTGTGTTTTGCAGCTTCTGCTATACTTGCAATATCTAATCTAATAAAAGAAAAGAAAAATACAGCAGAAGATAGCGATAATAGCTTAGAACAAAGTAAAAATGTAAAGTTTAAAAAGGTATTAGTAGGAATTGCTCTTATAGGAACTCTGGTAACACCTTTGATTGGTTCAAGTGCTGTACTATATCATTCGGTAGGAAATTTACCAGTAGCTGGATTAGAGCTTCTCTCAACAGGTAATAAAATGGGTAACTTTGGTGGGGGAAATGCAGAAAGTGTTAACACTAAACTTGTTCAGTTCTTAAAAAATAATAGAACAAATGAGAAATACTTATTGGTAGTATCATCTTCTCAAAGCGCTGATAGTATAATAATTCAAACTGGTGAATCAGTAATGGCGCTCGGAGGATTTTCAGGCTCTGACAATACGCTTACTTTGGATCAATTTAAAGAGCTAGTTAAAAAAGGAGAGGTAAGATATGTACTTGCAGGAGGCATGGGAGGCAATTCAAGTAACAGTATTATGAATTGGGTTAAAGAGAATGGTAAAGTTGTTGCTGAAAGTGAATGGAAAGATTCTAATGAAGTAAGCACTCAAAATGAAAATAGCAACAAAAATATTTCCGATACACAAACACAAAGCTCAGATGGAAACACAAACAAGAATACTAACTTAAGAGATGGAGGATTCAGAGGGCCAGGTGGAATGAATTCCGAACAGTTATATGATTTGAAAGGCATAGTGCAAAATTAGTATGTAAATTAAATTTTATGAATAAAAAGATTGAGAATTTATAAAACTAAGTAAGATTTAATAACTTAAAGAGAAAGGACTGTATAGTTATGAGTATAAAGAAAGCAATAATCCCTGCAGCAGGACTCGGAACAAGATTTTTACCAGCAACAAAAGCTCAGCCAAAAGAAATGCTGCCTATAGTAGATAAACCTACAATTCAATATATAGTAGAGGAAGCCGTAGCTTCTGGTATAGAAGAAATATTAATAATTACGGGAAGAAATAAAAGAGCTATAGAAGATCATTTTGATAAAGCTGTTGAACTTGAAGATGAATTGAAAAACAGTAATAAAGAAGAACTACTTGAGTTAGTTCAGGGCATATCTAATATGGTTGACATATATTACATGAGACAAAAAGAACCAAGGGGGTTAGGACATGCTATAAGTCGTGCTAAAACCTTTGTAGGAGATGAACCTTTTGCAGTTATGCTTGGTGATGATGTAGTTGACAGTAAAACACCTTGCTTGAAACAGTTAATGGATTGCTATGATAGATATAAGACTTCAATTTTAGGAGTTCAGCAAGTACGCAAAGAAGATGTCTTTAAATATGGTATAATAAATGGGCTTGAACTTGAAAACAATGTATATAAGGTTAACAATATGATAGAAAAACCTAAGGTTGAAGAAGCAACATCTAATATAGCAATACTTGGAAGGTATATAATAACTCCTAAAATATTTGAGATGCTGGAAAAGACTAAGCCTGGCAAAGGAGGAGAAATACAACTTACAGATGCATTAAAGGAATTATCAAAATATGAGTCTGTATATGCTTACTGCTTTGAGGGAGAAAGATATGATGTTGGAGACAAATTTGGATTTTTAAGAGCTAATATAGAATATGCCTTAAAACGTGATGAGCTTAGGGAAGAACTTATACCGTACCTCTTAAGTCTCAAAGATAAATATGAACCAAAATTAGCAGAAGAGATTTTTTATAACTTTGTGAAAAAACAGGTTGTATAGATAAAGTTAATAATTAAACGGCATAGATTATATATGCCGTTTAATTATTTAGAAGAATAACTAATTATTGATAAAGGTAAGAGATATTTTGTAAATTTTTCTGGATTAATAATGAAATTGTGACAAAGATGTAACAGAAGTATTGTATAATAAATGTAGTAAAAAACTGGAGGTATAGTATGAGTGGCAAGAAAATATTAGTAGTTGATGATGAACCTTTAATAAGAAAACTTGTAACAGATTTTCTTAAAAAGGAAGGATATAATACAATTGAAGCAGAGGACGGACGAAAGGCTTTGGATTTATTTTCTGCAGAGAGTGACATAGATTTAATAATTCTTGACGTAATGCTTCCCGAATACGATGGATGGACTGTATGTAGGGAAATAAGAAAAAAGTCAAACGTTCCAATTATAATGCTGACAGCAAGAGGAGAAGAATTTGACGAAGTTTTTGGTCTTGATATTGGAGCTGACGAGTATATTTCCAAACCCTTTAGTCCCAATATATTAATAGCAAGAGTAAACGCAGTGCTTAGAAGAGCAGCACCTGCAGATACTAATCTTAAGGAATTTGAAGGTTTAAAAATAGACGAAAGTGCCCACCAAGTAGTTATTGAAAATGAGAGAATCGATTTAAGCCCTAAAGAATATGATTTATTGATATATCTTACCGAAAATTACGGAAAAGCTTTAAGTAGAGAACAGATATTAGATAAAGTATGGGGATATGACTACTATGGGGATTTAAGAACAGTAGATACTCATATAAACAGATTGAGAATAAAATTGGATTTTAAAAGTGATTATGTTCATACTGTTCGTGGATATGGATATAGATTTGAGGTTGAAAAATGATTAAATCAATAAGATCAAAACTTTTTATTTCCATAACTTTTCTTTTGATATTCTTTGTTTTTCTTTTATGGATGTTAAATAACTTATATTTAGAACAATACTATGTAGATAAGAAGAAGAGTATATTGAGAGATAATGCAAAACATCTAGCAAATATATATAAAGGTAATATAAAAGACATACAAAATGAACTTGATATAACAGCTAGCATAACAGGAAGTAATATAGACATACGAAGCAGTGATGGAATTCTGCTATATAGTTCTTTTAGAAAACCACCAGAAGACAAACACATAATGAATAATGATAAGCTAAATTCAGAGTCAAAACCTTTTCCAGATAAACCTCATGATAATGAGGTAACCCAATATACCGAAGGCAATGATACTTTTGAGATAAGAAGAGATACTGGTATGAATATAGATTTTCTTGCACTTGGAACAAAGCTAAACAATGGAGATATACTTACTATAAGAATTCCAATAGTTTCTATAAGAGAAAGTGTAGATATTGCAAATAGATTTATTATAATAACAGGTATTATAATTATAATGTTTGGAAGCTTGTGGGTTTATATATTTTCAAGAAGATTCACAAAGCCAATACTAGAGGTAAATAAGATAGCTAGAAATATGGCTAAATTTGATTTTACTGCAAAATGTAATATAAATGGCAAAGATGAAATTGGGCAACTTGGACAAAGTGTTAACTACCTTTCTGGAGAACTGGATAGAGCAATTACAGAATTAAATATAAAAAATAAGAAACTTGAAGAAGATATAGAAAAGGAAAGAAAAATAGATGAAATGAGAAAGGAATTCATATCTAGTGTTTCTCATGAATTAAGAACACCTTTGTCAATAATACAAGGTTATGCAGAAGGCTTAAATAGTAACATAGCAGAAAACATAGAAGATAGAAAATTCTATTGTGATGTTATTATGAATGAAACAGAGAAAATGAATAAGCTGGTAAGAGATTTGCTAAATCTTTCTCAAATTGAATCAGGATATTTTCACATTGAAAAAAGTGAATTTAATCTAACGGAATTGATTAAATATGTTCTAAATAAATATCAATCTATTTTTAAGGAAAAGAATATTGAAGTGAATTTTGAAAGCTGTGAAAACATCAATGTTTATGGAGATATGGTAAGAATTGAACAAGTGCTTACAAATTATCTTAATAATGCTATTAATCATATAGATATTGATAGAGTTATTAAAATAAAAAATATATGTAGTGATGATAAGGTAAGAGTAATTGTATTTAATACAGGAAAGCATATACCAAGCGAATCCTTAGGGAAATTATGGAACAGTTTTTATAAAGTTGACAAAGCAAGAACAAGGGCTTATGGAGGCTATGGACTTGGACTTTCTATAGTGAAAGCTATTCAAGATCTTCATAAAAATTCCTACGGGGTAGAGAATAGTGAAGGTGGTGTAACTTTCTGGTTCGAAATAGATAAAGTAAAAGATACTAATATGTAAAAATTAGAAAAGGAAGATATAAATTATTAATGAAATTTTATTCTAGAAACTTATAATATTATGCAGGAAAAAACTTCAGGATGACGAATTTATTAACTGGAAAGGTGGCGGTTATATGGAGAATAAAATCAGCATAATAAAAAAAAGTAAGTTTCAGGTAAGCGAGTGGTCTGGTGGAACTACAACAGAACTTTTAATATATCCTGAAGATGCAAAGTATAGTGATAGAAGCTTCAAATGGAGACTTAGTTCGGCAAAGGTTGAAGCTGAAGAATCAATTTTTACACATTTACCAGGTATTTCAAGGATTATTATGGTGATAGATGGAGTCTTAAGACTCGAGCATGAAGGACATCACAAAGTAATATTAAACCCTTTTGAACAAGATAGTTTTATGGGAAGCTGGAAAACCAAAAGTTTTGGTAAAGTAACGGACTTCAATCTCATGATGAATGAGGGATGCATAGGAAAACTAGAAGCTTTTTCTATTAATGATAATATTAAAATATTTTTAGATGAAATTAGTGAAGAAACAAATCAAGTTACAGATGCTTTTTATTGTGTAGAAGGAGATTTTCAGCTGACTATTGGGAATGAGTTACTTAATGTTAATAAAGGTGAAATATTAGAAGTTACAAGATATAGTGATGAAATACATAATAATGAAATTAAAATTTGTAATAAAGGTAGCCAAAAGGCAAAGGTTATAAAGGCAACAATTTTTTGTCAAAGTTAACAAACTTAGAATATTAAAATTTATTAGAGTATCTTAATTATTAAAATGAAATCTATCTCAATTTCACTTTAATAATATAAGATACTCTAATTTTATATCTATAAATAGAAAGTTCAAGGTTTTGGAAATTACAATAAAAATGTGAAAATTAATATAAAAAAGTATTTATATGCAGTAACATTAATAATATAATTAATTATTAAAGAGGTCTATGTAAAAATCCTGATTTGAGAAAGAGATGATAATTATATGATTATAATTAATGCTAACTTACTTGGAATACCAGAGGTTTTAAAGGAAGAAAATAAAATATATTTTCCTTACAGAAAATCTGAAGCTCTATTCTATTATATCCTAATGAAAAAACAGGTTTCAAGAGACAGTGTTGTAGACCTTCTATGGGGAAATATTGATGAAGATGTAGCAAAGAAAAACTTAAGAAATGCTGTTTACTCAATAAAGAAAATATTTAATGAGGAGATTATTGTATCACCTAAGAGACCCTTGCTCATGTTGAATCCAAATATTCAATTTAATTGTGATGTTTACAAGTTTTTAGATGAGAAAAAGCAGGATAAATTACTTGAGAATAATGTTGATGAAGAAACTGTTAAACTATATAAAGGAGATTTTTTGGAAGGTTTTTATGTTAAGGATGCAGAGGTTTTTGAAGAGTGGATGATACAAGAAAGAGAAAGAATTAAAGAGAGATATATTTATAAGCTCACTAAGTGTATAGAGAATTTTATGAAAGAGAAGAATGTAAAAGGTGCAAAGAACTACTGCAAAAAATTGTTTTATGTTGATGACTTTAACGAACAAGCTTATAGGTCTCTTATGACTATATATATGGAAGAAGGTAAATATGGCAAGGCCGTATATACATATAATGTTTTGAAGGAAAAATTGAAAAAAGATTTAGGTGTATCTCCAGATGAAAAAACGGAAGAACTCTATAAAGAAATTACAAAATTAAAAAATAATATTGAGAAGAATAAAGGATTTGGAAGCTTAGAATTTTTCTATGGAAGAGTCAAAGAATTAGACATTTTAATGAATAACTTTAAGAGCTTTATGGAGGTAGATTCATCAAAAACTATATTAATAAAAGGTGATGCTGGCATAGGAAAGACTAGAATAGTTTGTGAATTTTTTAATAATATAAAAAATGAGAATTTAAGCATAATAAGTACTAATTGTTATCAAGCAGAAGAGGAGTATATTTTAAAACCTTGGAATCTAATATTTGAAAAAATATTTAAAGTATTAATAAATGAAGGTATTAAATTACCTCAACCTATATATAGAGTTATTGCAAGCATTTTTCCTAATTTCGATATAGAGAATAGTTGTGAATATATAGAACCATTGGAGAAATGGGACATGCTAAAGTATCAGGCCATTGAATCGGCAGCTATAGATATCATAAATCGTATATGTAAGAAAAAAAGAATGATTTTATTTTTTGATGACATACAGTGGATAGATCAGATGAGTTTAGATCTTATGAAGAATATAATATTGAATTTAAGAAATAAGCGAATTATGATTATTTTTGCTTGTAGAAGTGGATATGTAAAGAAAATTGATGATTTTAATACTTTCATGAGATTAAGGGATATTATAACTGAAATTGAAGTTAATCCTTTAAATAGTGAAGAAACTATAGACTTTGCAAAAAAGCTACTACCTAGTTCAAGCTTCTCTAAGGAAGATGAAGAGAGCATGTACCTAAATACCGAAGGAAACCTGTTTTTTCTTGTTGAATATTTAAATAACTTTAAAGACAAAAAAACTCCATCTATGATTTCCTCTAAGATGCAGGATATATTGAAAACCAGACTATACAATCTTTCAGATAATGCCAGAAGACTATTATCTATAATATCAATATTTTTTGATATGGTTAAAGTTGAAGAAATTCAAGAATTAGTTGGAGAAAACTATTTGGAGATTATGTATAGTATAGACGAACTTCAAAAGAAAGCATTGATAAAGGAAGTATATTCAAATAATGAAATAGGAATTATTTTTAATCATATTAAGATGAGAGAATATGTTTATTCTGAACTTTCAAATTTAGAAAAAAGCTTTTTACATAAAAAAGCTGCTGAAATTATTGAAAAGCGATTAAAGAATAATGTTCAGGATTTTCCACTTTACTCTAAATTGATTTATCATCATAAAGGGTGTAACAATAGATTAAAAGAACTAGAATATAAAATTAAGAATTTAAACGTATATCTTACAAACAAGCACGAAATCTTCCCAATTTTATATAACAATTATTGTTGTGAAGAATACTTGCTTACTGAAGATAAAGTTAAGGATAAATTTGAAGAGATAAATAAAATTATTAAAGACTTAAAAAACAAAGATGCAGACAGAGAGAAACTAAATGTCATTGGAATGGAGTTTTCGTATATAGTAGGACGAGACTATATTAGAAAAGGAGAATATGAAAGAGGCTTCAGTATAATATATGGTTTAATAAAAAATAGCATAGATATTCAAAACTATCAATTAGCACTTCAATGCTATAAACAAGTGGTTTATTATTCAATGAATATCTCTAATTTTCCTCTTATGAAAGAATATATTGATAAGGCTATTGAAATTTCAACAGAACATCATTATGACAATGAAATTCCTGTGATGCTAAGATTAAAAGGATATGAAAAAATAATGAGTGGAGAATTAGATGAGGGTGAAAAAATATTAAAGAAAGCTATAGATTTGTTTAATAATCTGGGAAACAAGGAAAGATATATTTTAAATATTGCAGCAGCTTATGATTTTATAGGCGAAAGTAAAATGGTAAAAAAAGAATATGATGAAGCACTTAAATACTATGAATTAGCTATAAATATGTGTATAGAAAGGGATATAAGATTAGGTCTTCCGATATTTTATACTAATGCAGGTCAAGCTTTGTATGAAATAGGTCAGTACAATGAAGCTTATAATTATATTAGTAAGGCTCTAGAATTGTATGGTGAACTAAACTTTGTATGGGGAAGAGATAAAGCTGATAACTTACATGAGATTCTCTTACGTACAGAATCATAAATAAAATCTGGGCGGATTCAAAATAAAAAAAATTTTGAATTCGTTTATTTTTTAACTCTTTTTGACTTTTTTTAGACTTAATATTTATAAAATTAAATAAATTCGTAAGTTTAATAACTTATTTTTGAAGGGGGACACCTTATGAAATAAAAAACATAAATACTAGCTGATAAGGCAGAAAAATAGTACAAAAATGGGGTGCTGAAATGGAAAATGAAACTGTTATTTTAACGGGAAGAAGCTTAACTTTAGAGGAAGTTGAAAAAGTCTCTAGAAAAGGTGCAAAAGTAGAAGTTAGTTCTGAAGCAATTCAAACTTTGAAAGATGCTAGGCAGCTTGTATATGACCTGGCGAATAGTGATGTTCCTATTTATGGATTTAATACTGGTGTGGGATGGAATAAAGATAAGAGAGTGATGAAAGAATTTTTTCAGCAATACAACACAAATCTTATACATTCACATTGTGTTGCAGTAACACCGGAAGCAAGTATAGAAGAAGTTAGAGCTGTACTTCTTGTTAGATTAAATACTTTACTTTTGGGATGCACAGGTATTCAACCAGAAATTGCACTAATGTATATGGAAATGTTAAATAGAGGGGTAACTCCGGTACTTCCTGAAAGAGGTTCTGTAGGAGAAGCAGATATTGCGTGTCTTTCTCATATAGGGCTTGCGATGATTGGTGAAGGAGATGCATACTTTCAAGGAGTTAAAATGAGTGCAAAAGAAGCTCTCAGTAAAGCGGGACTGGACCCGGTTGTTTTAGGTCCTAAGGATGGACTAGCAATTGTAAGCTCAAATGCATTGTCAGCAGGAGAGGGAGTACTAGTAGTGCGAGATATAGAAAAGCTTCTTGATATTGCTGATATGGTTTATTCTCTTAGTTTGGAAGGATTGAATGGCAACACATCTCCATTAGATCCTAAAACTCATGAAATTAGGCCATTTCCAGGTCAGGCTTTTAGTGCAGAGAGAATATCAAAATATATTGAAGGAAGTTATATTTATGAGCCAAACTGGAAAAAGCCTGTACAGGACCCTCTAAGCTTTAGATCAGCAGCTCATATACATGGGGCCGTTAGAGATGCATTAGAGTATTTAAAAAAGTATTTGACTATACAAATTAATTCGTCTGATGATAATCCATGTCTAATCCTAGATGAAAGAAGAATAGTATCTTGTTCTAATTTTGAAGTAACCAATTGGGTTCTTGGATTTGAGATGATAGGAATAGCATTAAGTCATGTATCAAAGGCATCTTGCTACAGAACTATAAAGCTTAGCAACAATGAATTTACAAAGCTCTCAAGATTTTTGGCACCTGCAAACAACGTAATCGCTTATGGTACTATTCAAAAAGCATTTACTTCATTGGATGCAGAAATTAGACATCTTTCTAATCCGGCTACTACAGATTTCTTTTCATTAGCGGGAGAAATAGAAGATCATGCCAATAATTCTCCTTATGTAGTTCAAAAAACAAGAAAAATAGTAGATAATCTGTTGTATATACTTGGAATAGAGGCACTACATTCAGTACAAGCAATTGATTTAAGAACAGATATTACACTAGGGAAGGGAACAAAAAAAGCTTATAAAATTATAAGAGAAAAAATCCCTTTCTACAGCGAGGATAGAAACCTCACTATAGATATTCAAAAAATATATGAGATTTTAAAAGATGATAAATTTATTGGTGAAATCATGAAAGCAGTAGAGTTGTTTTAAAATATGAAAAAGTCTAAAATAAACAAATAAGGGATTAAAAATAGGGGGGAATTAATAAATGAGTATCAGTTTAACTGCTTTAGATAATGTTGTTATTATTGCATTTATAGTATTATTTGTTGGGATAAGTTATTATTTTTCAAAGGCAGCAAAGGACATGGAGACCTTTTATCTTGGAAATCATGCACTGCCTTGGTCTCTTACCGTTGGAACATTGTTTTCAACTTGGTATGGTGGAGTTGGTACAGTAGGTAATATAGAATACTCTGCTATATATGGGTTATCATGTTGGGTAATATGGTCTGTGACTTGCCATGCAGGTAGAATTCCACTTGCTTTATGGGTAGGCCCTAGAATACATGTTAGAACTGCTATAACAGTACCAGATTTACTACATAGTGTCTATGGCAGGGGTGTGGCATTATTAGGTTCATTTTTTATGTTCCTTTATTGTATTAGATTAGGTGAGGTAACAGCAGCAGGTTTTATAGGACATTCAGCATGGGGAATAAATCCAGAAGTAGCAGGATGTTTAGCTGTTGGCTTAGTTATTATTATTACAGTTCTAGGTGGACTTATGGGTGTTGCAGTTATGGACATGATTCACTTTTGGATTATGATGGTAGTAATTTGTATTGTAATGCCTATAAATTGGCGTGAGGTTGGTGGATGGGCAGGTCTTACACATAGTCTTGCTAGTACTCCAAAGCTCATGGACCCATATGGTGGATTCTCATTTATGAAAGCACTTATGCTTGTTTTATTAGCCTTTAACGTTTATGCAGATCCTGCTTTTTATCAAAGATTTTCAGCGGCTAATTCACCTAAAGCAGGTAGAAGAGCATTACTTACTTGTTTAGTTTTATGGATTGCCTTTGATTTAGTACTATTTTTGACAGGTCTTATGGTAAAAGTGTTATATCCTAATACTCCACCAACAGAAGGATACATTCAGCTTGTATTTAGAACAATTCCGGTAGGTTTTAGAGGAGTCTTTATAGTAGCAATAATGGGTGCTATTATATCAGCTCTCTGTGGATATTATCTTACAGGAGGAGCTACACTTGCAAATGATTTCTATGCAAGGATAAAAGGAGACGTTTCTCAAGCCAAAATTGTATTCTTAACAAGATGTGGTGTTGTAGCTGTTGCTCTATTTGGATTGTTGCTTGCATTTAAATTTCCAACAGCTCAAGATGCTATGATTTTCACAAGCTCAATCTGGATGTCAGCTGGCTTTATACCTATAGTTGGAGCATTATTATACAAGGGTAAAATAAAGACATTAGGTGGATACATGGGTATGATTACTGGAATTCTTGTTTTTACATTATTAAAACTATTCCCAATTCAAGGTGTTTCAATTGAGCCACTTGTTGCAGCATTACCTTTATCTACTATTGCGTGGTTTATTGGAAATATAATTGGAAAAGAGAAAATTGAGAAAAATAATGTAATAGAGGTGAATAGATAATGGCAGGAAAAAATGATTTAATTGAAAAAGTTGAAGTTGATAAAGTTGAATGGACAGGTATAGATGGATTTCTTGTTCTAATGTTTTTCATTGTAGGTGCTATTATTTGGATATCAATTATTAAAAAAATTGATGTTGTAGTTGGACTTATTATACCAATTTCATTAGCGATAATTGTTACTGTAATTTTTGTAGCATACTTAATGGAGATATTTAAATTTTATAAAAATAAAAGCAAATAAGACTTTATTGGAGGAAATTGTATGGATATTAATATATTTAAAATTAAGATAGGAAAAGAAGAAGCAATAAGAACGGCAAAGGGTATGAGAAGTTTTTTTATGGGTTTATCAAATAAAAAAATTTCAGAGGTTAGAATCCATTATGTTGAAGTTAAATTTGTTACATGTATTCTAACTCATAAACCTAATTTTTTAGAAAAATATTTATTCAGAAATAATAAAATTAAAAAACAAAAAATATTAATGTTAGTAGATGGAACTACATGTGAAACAGCAATCGTTGATAGCAAACCTGAAATAGCTTCTGTTAAGGATGTAGACCAGGAATCCATACAAATTTCCTCTTATTCTGATAAGCGTATGATAGATAGTTGTAAGAGGGTTGCATCAAGAGTTGTTCGTAGAAATCTTGGTAACCTTGCAGAAATAGAATTTGAAAAAATTGAGAACTGCTATCGTCCATATTGGTTAATATTATATGGAGAAATGAAGGAAGGCAAAAAAGTTAGATGCATTCCAGTATCTGCTGATGGTTGTGGATCTTATAGAAATTTCTAAATAATAGTAGCTAAGCCTAAATAAATATGCTCATTGTTATGTACAAGATAGAAATGTAAAAAGGAGAGAAAACAAAAGAGTTCACTCTCTTTTTTATTACTTCAAAATAGTGTAGACAAGAGTTGTTTTAAATAGTTTTGGAGGTAATGTTATGAAGGAATCCATGAAAACAAAAATTATATTATATTTTGTGTTTGTTATTCTTATAACATCAATACCTATTGGGATTATAAGTTATAGAAATACATTTAATATAATAAAAAATAATATATATAATTCTTCACAAAAAGAAATGGTACAAGTCGATAACAATATATTAACTTTATTTAAAGATATCAAGGAAAATAATAAATATATAGGGTCAAATGAAATGATTAAAAAAGCTGATGAGAGTATAATAGCTCTTTTTAATATTTCTAAAGAAGAGCATTCCAAAAAATATTCTAAGGAATTAGGTGGCATAGAGGGAGAAATATATAATGAGCTCGAAAGATATTCTAAGTCACATCCAGATGTTGCATATGTTTATTTGGGAACAAAGTGGGGAGGATACATACAATGGCCAGATGGATTAAATATAAGTGATTTTGATCCTAGAAAACGACAATGGTATGAACAAGCTATAAAGGATCCGGATAAAGTAAATGTTTCTGCTCCGTATATGTCTACGGATGGTACAGAATCAGCTATTGTAAGTACAACAAGTTGTGTGAAAAATGATTCTGGAGAAATTATTGGTGTAATAGGCTTAGATGTTAGTTTAAAAACGCTTTCTGAGACAATAAAAAATATAAAGGTCGGGAAAAGAGGATACCTATTTCTATATTCAAAAGATGGAACTATAATTGCACATCCCAATTCTAATCTTACCTTTAAAAATCTGAGCAAACTTTCAACTGAAGAAACCAAAGATGAAAAGACTAACAAAACAATAGAATATAAGATAAAAGATTATTCTAAGTTTATTAGTGAAGATAATTCTTCTTTTGAAACAATAATAGATGGAAAACCTAGTTTAGTATCTGTATATACATCTCCTTCTACTGGATGGAAGATGGCCTCTGTGATAAGTAAAGAAGAATTAATTGAAGAGGCAAATAAGGTTGGAATTGTCATAGCATCTATTGTTATAATAATAATTTTAATAACTATCACTATAGCATACTTCTTAGCAAGGAATGTGATAGATCCTTTATTAAAGATAAATGAATTTGCTTATAGGCTTAAAAATTTTAATTTTAGTAAACCAGTTACGTTAGCAAGAAGAGATGAGTTTGGAAGAACTGCTTTGGCATTAAATACTGCGCAGGATAACGTCAGAAGATTAGTAATTGATATAATAAGTGAATCACAGGAAGTAAGTGCGTATAGTGAAGAGTTGTCTGCTGTAGTTGAAGAGATGTTATCTAAGTTTGAATTTATAAACGCTTCAGCTAAGGAAATAAGTACAGGCGTAAATAAAATAAATATAGGTTCAGAAAGGGTATTATCTTCAGTACAAGAAGTGGATTCAAAGGTAACTATACTATCAGAGAAAGCTGTTAATGGAAATAATAACGCTGCTAGTATAAAAGATAGAGCTATATCTTTAAATCAAAAAAGTGAAACTGCTATAGCAGAACTAAAGAAGTTATATTCTGAAAAAGAAGAAAACATTTTAAAAGCAATAGAAGAGGGAAAGATTGTAGAAAGAATAATGGATATGGCAGATGATATATCTTCAATAGCGGAACAAACCAATCTTCTTGCACTAAATGCAGCTATTGAGGCCTCAAGGGCTGGTGAAAGTGGAAAAGGCTTTGCAGTAGTAGCTGAGGAGGTAAGAAGGCTTGCAGAACAGTCATCAAATTCTGTTTCAAATGTTAAAGATATTATAGGTAATGTTCAAAAAGCATTTAAAAATTTATCAGATAATAGTAATACTTTATTAAAATTTATGAATGAAAATGTAATTAAGCAGTTTCAATATTTTAGTGATATAGGAATTCAATATAGCGATGATGCAGATTTTGTAAATAATATGTCAGAAAAAATAGCTATTATGACAGAAGAAATAAGTATAACTATAGACTCAATAAATACTTATATAAAGAACATGACTAAAATGATACAGACTTCATCGGAAAAATCAAATGAAATAGAAGAAAGTATTGATGAATCAGTTCAAGCAATAGGGCAAGTAGCATCAACAGCTCAAAATCAATCAGAACTTGCTCAAAAACTTACCGATTTGACTCAAAAATTTAAAATATAATTTAAGATGAATTTGAAAATTCATCTACTGACTTTTTTTAGACCATTAATGATTAAAATATTTGCATATAGGGTGTTAGGAGCTGATATAGATATGTTTATAGAACTTACTGTAAATAAAAAGAAATACAAGTTAGATGTAGATCCAAGAAAAAGGTTGCTGGATATTATAAGGGAAGATATTGGCCTTACAGGCACTAAAGAGGGATGTTCAGAAGGAGAATGTGGAGCATGTACAGTTATTATGAATAAAAGAGCGGTGAATTCTTGTATGATTTTAGCAGTGCAAGCGAGAAATAAAGAAATTATAACTGTTGAAGGTTTGGAGAAAAATGGCGAGCTTGATGAACTTCAGAAGGCCTTTATAAACAAAGGTGCAGTTCAATGTGGGTTCTGTACTCCAGGAATGCTTATGTCCTGTAAAGCTTTGCTTATGAATAATGTTAATCCTACAGAAGAAGAAATTAAAAAAGCTATAGAAGGAAACTTATGTAGGTGTACTGGCTACAATAAAATAATAGAGGCGGTTTTAGATGCTGTAGTTATGGTTAATAGGGAGGGATAAAGCATGAGTGAAATGACTATAAAAACTCCACAGACTTTAGAAGAGTTGAAGCGCTATATAAGTAATGCTGATGACAACACTTATATTTTAGCCGGAGGAACTGATTTTATCATAAAAATGAATAAAAAGAATATATATGAAGGGACTATTATTGATTTAACAGGAATTAGCAAGTTAAACTATATAACAAAAGAAGATGACTTTATAAAAATAGGAGCAAATACTACTTTTACAGATATTTCTGAAAGCAGTATAATAAATAGCTATGCGACCTGCGTAGCACAGGCAGCATCAATGATTGGATCAACACAAATAAGAAATTGTGCTACTATAGCAGGAAATGTGGCAAACGCTTCGCAAGCAGCAGATTGTATTCCAGCATTAATATGTCTTAATGCTAAAGCTAAAATAATGAATGGAGAGGGAATATTTATTGAAAAAAGTATAGAGGAATTGGTTTTAGGAATAAATAAGAATTCTCTAAAAAAGGATGAAGTTATAGTTGAGATATTAATCCCAATTAGAAACATCAATTATAAATCCGCTTTTTCTAAAATTGGCAGCAGAAGTTCAGTCACTATATCTAAATTAAACATGGCTGTTAGTTTAAAGCTTGGAAAGGTAATTGAAGAAGTATCCATAGTAATAGGTTCTCTTGGAGAAAAGGCCTTTCATTCTACTATATGCGAAGAAATTCTTGTCAATAAAGAAGTAAATACAGAGCTTTTTGAAAGTTTTAAAGAGAAACTTAAATATCAGGTTGATTTAGCTATACCAAATAGAAAGTCTAAAGAATATAAAAGAGAAGCCATTCTAGGAATCTGTGATGAAATTATTGGAAAGTTATTTGAAAGTTCTATAGGAGGTAATAGCCGTGATAGATAACTATAAGTATATCGGTAAATATGTGCCTATGCAGGATATTGTGGAAAAGGTTACTGGAAAATTGAAGTATGTTGCGGACATGAAATTACATGGTATGCTCTATGGAAGGTTTCTTTTAAGCAGCGTAGCTCATGGAATAATTGAGGATATAGATCCATCAGAAGCAGAAAAATTAGAAGGCGTTGAGGCGGTATTTACATATAAGAATACACCTAATATTAAGTATAACTCTCATAGATGGTATGAGGGACATAGAGTGCCAGAAGATGAAACTATGTTTACAAGTAAAGCTAGATTTGTAGGAGATAAAATTGCAGCAGTTGTAGCTAGAGATTTAAAAACAGCTGACGAGGCTTTAGGATTAATTAAAGTAAAATACAAAGAATTAGCTGCAGTGATTGATCCGAAAGAAGCTTTAAAGGAGAATTCTCCTAAAGTACATGAAGATACAAATTTGATTTTTTCAAAGGAAATGAAATATGGAGACTGTGATTTAGAATTCAGTAAATCGGAATATGTAGTAGAAGACACTGTTACTACTCAGAAAGTTCATCATGCTGCTATTGAACCACATGTTTGTTTATCAAGTATAGATGAATTTAACAATATTGTGGTATGGTCGCCTTGTCAAGAAATTTTTCAAACTCAGCTTATTGTTGCTCAAGCTTTAGGAATCCCTAAGAGCAAAGTGAGAATTATAAAAACAGCTATGGGAGGATCCTTTGGTGGGAAAACTCATCCTGTTTTAGAACCAATCAGTGCATATGCTTCTTTAGTTTTAAGGAAGCCAGTTCAATTTTTACTAGACAGAAGCCAATCAATAATAGGAACAAGAACAAGACATAATATGATTGGAAAGGTCAAAACTGTGCTGAATAAAGAAGGTATTATCCTATCAAGAGATATCGATGTATTAGTTGATACGGGAGCCTATCTTACTAATGGAATTGCTATAGCAATGGCTATGGGTAAAAAAACAAGTAGATTGTATAGGATAAAAAATCAAAGATATAATGTAAAAGTTGTATATACTAATACGCCTATAGGAGGTCCATGCAGAGGATATGGTTCACCGCAAATACATGCCATAACAGAAATTAATATAGATAATGCTGCAAGAAAGCTAGATATGGATCCGGTAGAGCTTAGACTTAAAAATCTTCTTAAACCATATGAAAAGGATCTAGGCGGTGGAACAGATATTGGAAATGGTAGAGCTATTGATTGTGTTAAGATTGGAGTACAAGCTTTTAATTGGGAAAAAAGATGGCCGCAGATATCGACGGATGGCAGATATGTGAGAGGCGTTGGAATGGCCGCTGTAACACATGGTAATGGATATTTTGGAGCATATCCTGAATTTTCAACGGTATATGTAAGAATGGATGTAGATGGACATATACTTTTAAAGGAAACTGTGCATGATCTAGGTTGTGGAACCGTTATAACTATGAAACAAATTGCAGCAGAGGTGCTAAGTATTGATATTGATAAAATTTACGCAACAGAAGGAGACACCTTTGTTACTCCATATGATTCCGGAGGTACGCAAGCTAGCAGAGTAACTTATGTTTGTGGTGCCGCAGTTAAAAGAGCCTGTGAATTACTGGTAGAAAAAATTATTAGTTATTGTGCTTTAATATTTAAATGTGGAGTAGACAAAGTTGCAATGGAGAATGAAAAACTTTGGTGTAAAGATAAGCCTGACTACAAATTTACTTATGCAGAAGCAGCAACTTTAATCGAAAATAATTATAGTAATGGATTAGAGGTTATGAATACATACAATGCTCAATCTAATCCAGCTGTATATGCAGCAGATTTTGTGGAGGTTGAAGTTGACACAGAGACTGGTTTAGTGAGAGTTACGGATTTGCTTGCAGTACATGATATAGGAAGAGCTATAAATAAAACCTTGGTAGAGGGGCAAATACAAGGTGGAGCACAAATGGGTATAGGATATGCTCTTACAGAGGAGATAGATATTGACAACAAAGGAAGAATAAAGTCTAATACCTTCAGCAAATATCATCTAGTAAATGCGCCAGATATGCCGAAAATTAAAACTATCCTCATAGAAGAAGGGGATGAAAATGGACCTTATGGAGCTAAAAGTGTAGGTGAAATTGCAACTAATGGAATAGCCCCGGCAATTATAAATGCAATAAATCATACCTTGGGAGTTAACATAACTACAATGCCAGCAACTCCTGAAAGAATAATTAGAGCTTTAAAAGAGAAAAAAGACAAATTCTAATAAAGTAAATATAAAAAACTCATAAATAAGGAGCTGGTAAGTTTCATACTTATCAGCTCCTTTATCTATGCTTAAAATTATTTATAAATCTAAAGGATAGATCCTTTGTGCAGACCTATATTTGTGAGGTGATATTCCTTCATATTTTGTAAAAACTTTAGTAAAGTAAGTAGGATCTATATAACCAACAGCTAAAGATATTCCACTTATGCTTCTATCGGTAGAGGATAACAATTTTTTTGCTTCTTTAATACGAGTTTTAGAGACATATTCTGTAAAATTTAAGCCAGTATGGTTTTTAAAATATCTACTAAAATATTGAGGATTTAAATGTATATATTCGGATACTACTTCCAGAGTTATATTCTTACTAAAATTTTTGTTTATATATTTTATTGCTTTGTAAATAGGATTTTTGTCGGAAGATATATCAATTGAATTATTAGAATTCATATTATCATGCTTTAATAGAGAGAGAATTTTATTAATTGACTCATTTAATTCTTTGGGTTTTGCTGGTTTTAGAATATAGTCAACTACCCCAAGTTTAATAGCGTTTTGTGCAAAGCTAAAGTTATCGTAAGCTGTCAATATGATAGTTTTTACACCTGGAAGAAACTGAACAATAGATTTTTGTGCTTCTAAGCCGCTTTTTTCTGGCATTTTGATATCCATTAGAATTATATGAGGTTTATGTTTTTGAGATAAAGCAACAGCTTCCTCTCCTGTTGTCGCTTCATCGACTATGTTAATATTAGCAAAACTTTTTTTCAGTATAAATCTCATAGCTTTACGTTCAAAAGCTTCGTCGTCAGCAATTAATAGCTTGTACATAATTTTAAACACCTCCCTAATAGCTTTTAATAAATAGGTGGTACCTTAACATATACGGTGGTTCCTGAATGAGGAGAACTTTCAATTTTAATGCCAAATTCATCGCCAAAATAATAAACTAGTCTATCTTGAACAATTTTCAAGCCAATGCCACCACTATTACCAGAAGAATTTATACTACCTAGCAGCATGTCTAACTTTTCTTTACTCATACCTACGCCATTATCAGTTATTTTAATTAGAACAGATTTATCAGGTAAGATTTCTCCAACAACATTGATTTTACCAGGATTATTTTGAGGTTCTAGTCCATGGATGATAGCGTTTTCTATAAGGGGCTGCAGAGTCATAGATGGAATTTTATACTTTAATATTTTATCTGGAATCTTTATATCATAACTAAGTTTGTCACTGTATCTTGTTATCTGAATAAATAAATACTTTTGTATGTTTTCTAATTCAACACCAATTTCAACCATATCCTCTGAATTTTTTATACTGTACCTTAGTATATCAGATAGGGAATATATGAGTTCCGCAGTCTTTTCGGAGTCTTCCATAAGTGCCATACCTGCAATTGTATTTAAAGTATTAAATAAAAAGTGAGGATTAACTTGAGATTGGATGGATTTAATCTGAGTATCTTTAACTAACTGCTGAAATTTCATTTTTTCTTTAGTTTCTTTAAGTAGTTCAGCATGAGTTACATTAGCAACACCCATTTCTGCAATGTAATTAGCAAACATAGAGAGAAAATCTGCAGAATCTATTATTTTATTACGTTTAATAGATTTTATTTCATTAAGTGCAGCTTTAAGGTCTTCAATAGGGATATCTAATTCTATAGATAATTTTTTTAAGTTGACAAGACTTCTGGTTTTATGTTCTTCTATGACCACTTGTCCACAAAGCATGGCACCAAGATAAACATTATTTACAATGATTGGAGCTGTTAAGTCCGTAAGACCTGCATGGCAGGTGTAAACTATAGGTTTTTTTAGAAGCATAGATTTTAGACCTCCTTCAGCATCACAATTACTGCATCTTCTATAACCCTCTTTAGTAGTTCTAAGTAAGTTGCAAAATTTTGTAAAATTACTTGGGGCGGTTATAGGTGTACCAAACCTATCAACGGTTACTGCGGATAGGTTAGTCATCTTGGAAAACTTATCTTGAATGTCTTGAAGAGAATATATATCTATAATTTCACTTAATGTGTATTCTTTTGAATCATTCATAAACACCTCATTAGTTATCAGCATAAATAAAAAGATTTTCTTACAAATAATTATAACAATATGTGGTTAAAGAAATCAATTAAAAGCATACCTTAAAAAATGACTATATTTACAATGGTTACAGTAGATAATGTAAAGAAAATACATAAAGTAGTCTAAAAATTACAAATTTAAGAGGTGAATATAAACATTAAATTAAACAAAATATTGCAAAAATTCTATTAAATATTCATATAAAATAGAAACATAAACGTTATTTTAAATATTTAATATTTTTGGAGGTGTCTTATGGGACAAGAAGCTTTAGGAATGATAGAAACAAAAGGATTAGTTGCTGCAATTGAAGCTGCTGATTCAATGGTTAAGGCTGCAAACGTTGCATTAATAGGCTATGAAAAAATAGGGTCAGGACTTGTAACTGTTATGGTTAGGGGAGATGTAGGAGCAGTAAAAGCTGCTACAGATGCAGGTGCTGCATCAGCTAAGAGAGTTGGAGAAGTTATATCTATACATGTTATTCCAAGACCACATACAGATGTTGAAAAATTATTACCTAAATTAGCTGAATAATGAAATTGTGAGGTAGTAACATGGATAATGCATTAATTGAAAAGGTTTTATCAGAATTAGGTAGCAAAATAAACTTACAGAATATAGATAAAGACATGATGAGTAAAATCATCCAATCAGCAGCAGAAAAGATAATACAAAGTGAAGCTGCTAGTTTAAGTGAAAAAAATATTGTGATAGAAGAAAAAAGGGAGGTAGTAACGATGAGTGCACCGTCAGCAATAACAGAATACGTAGGAGCTGCAAGAGGAGACACCGTTGGTTTAGTTATAGCTAATGTAGATTATTATTTACATGAAAAAATGGGATTAGATAAAAAATATCGTTCTATAGGAATAATTAGTTCAAGAACTGGAGCAGGTCCACAAATTATGGCGGCAGATGAAGCTGTAAAAGCTACTAATACAGAAGTAGTAACTATCGAAATGGCAAGAGATACAAAGGGTGGAGCAGGTCATGGTTCATTGATTATACTAGCAGCTGAGGATGTATCGGATGCTAGAAGAGCCGTAGAAGTAGCTCTAAAAGAATTAGATAGAACTTTTGGAGATGTATATGGATGTGATGTTGGGCATCTTGAACTTCAATATACAGCAAGAGCAAGCTTGGCTTTAGAAAAAGCTTTTGGAGCTCCGCTTGGAAAAGCTTTTGGAATAATTGTAGGAGCTCCAGCAGGAATTGGTGTAGTAATGGCAGATACAGCTATGAAAACTGCAAATGTTGAAATGGTAACTTATGCAAGTCCAGGAGCAGGTACAGCACACTCAAATGAGGTTATTATAACAATCACAGGAGATTCTGGTGCCGTTAGACAATCAGTAATTGCTGCTAGAGAAGTTGGAATGTCAATTTTGAGGTCGATGGGACAAGATCCTAAGACAGATACTCAACCATATATTTAACAGGGGTGGTGTTACAGTGAAAAGATCTAAAAGATTTGAAATATTAGAAAACAGACCAGTTCATAATGATGGATTCGTTAAAGAATGGCCAGAAGTTGGATTAATAGCAATAGGAAGTCCAAATGATCCAATTTCAAGTATTAAAGTGGAAAATGGAAAAATAGTTGAAATGGATGGAAAAAAGAGAGATGAGTTCGACTTTATTGATAGTTTCTTAGCTGATCATGCTATTAATATAGAAAACGCTGAAAAGGCTATGGCAATAGACTCTTTAAGCATAGCTAGAATGTTAACAGATATAAATGTTTCAAGAGATGAGATAGTTAAGATAACTACTGCTTTAACACCGGCAAAACTTGTTGAAGTAGTTGATCAATTGAACGTAGTTGAAATGATGATGGCTCTTCAAAAAATGAGAGCTAGAAAAGTTCCATCAAATCAATGTCACGTTACTAATGTACGTGATAACCCAGTTCAGATCGCTGCAGATGCCGCTGAATCAGCTCTAAGAGGCTTTGATGAAATGGAAACAACAGTAGGTATAGTAAGATATGCTCCTTTCAATGCATTAGCAATTATGGTAGGTGGACAGGTTGGTAGACCAGGAATACTAACTCAATGTTCTCTAGAAGAAGCTACTGAGCTTAAGCTAGGTATGCTTGGATATACTGCTTATGCAGAAACTATATCTGTTTATGGAACTGAAAACGTATTTGTTGATGGTGATGATACTCCTTATTCAAAGGCTTTCTTAGCATCAGCTTATGCATCACGTGGTCTTAAGATGAGATTTACATCTGGTACTGGTTCAGAGGTTCAAATGGGATATGCTGAAGGAAAATCAATGCTTTACTTAGAAGCAAGATGCATAATGATAACTAAAGGTGCAGGATCTCAAGGCTTACAAAATGGTTCGGTTAGTTGTATAGGTGTTCCAGCTGCAGTACCAGGCGGTATAAGAGCAGTACTTGGTGAAAACTTAATAACTACAATGTTAGATTTAGAAGTTGCTTCAAGTAATGACCAAACTTTCACTCACTCTGATATAAGAAGAACTGCAAGAACAATGATGCAATTCTTACCAGGAACTGACTTTATATGTTCAGGATATAGTTGTACACCAAACTATGATAACATGTTTGCAGGTTCAAACTGGGATGCTGAGGATTATGATGATTGGCTAATTATGCAAAGAGACTTAAAAGTAGATGCAGGTCTTGTTCCAGTAAAAGAGGAAGATGTAGTAGCTATCAGAAATAAGGCAGCCAAAGCAATTCAAGCAGTATTTAGAGAATTAGGCTTACCAGCTATTACTGACGAAGAAGTTGAAGCAGCAACTTACGCTCATGGTAGCAAAGATATGCCTGCTAGAAATGTAGTAGAAGATTTAAAGTCCGCTCAAGAATTGTTAACACGTGGTATTACAGGGCTTGATATAGTTAAAGCACTTCATAAAGGTGGAATGGCTGATATTGCTGAAAGAGTTCTAAACTTGTTAAAACAAAGAATAGTAGGAGACTACCTACATACATCTGCTATCTTTGATGAAAATTATAATGTTATAAGTGCTGTTAACAATGTTAATGACTATATGGGACCTGGAACAGGATATAGACTTGAAGGTGAGAAATGGGAGAAAATTAAGAACATAACTCACGCCCTAGATCCTGACAAAATGTAAAGGAGTGATTGATATATGGTAAATTCAGTGTCTAATGAAGAACTAATAGAGTTAATAACCAAACAGGTTTTAAGCCAATTAACAGCTGGCATAAATTCAAGTGATACTAAAACTAATGCTGCACCTGCAAGAGTTGGCAGGATGAGATTAGAAGAAGTTGGTACTGCTGAAGTTGGAAAAAGAAGCGATGAAGTTGTTGTAGCTGTAGGACCAGCCTTTGGAAAAACTCAAACTGAAACAATAGTTGGAATACCTCATGATGATGTATTAAGAGAAGTTCTAGCAGGTATAGAAGAAGAAGGTATGGTTCCAAGAGTAGTAAGATCGTTACGTACGTCAGACGTATCTTTTATGGCTAATAATGCTGCTAAGCTAAGTGGATCAGGTATAGGCATAGGAATACAGTCTAAGGGTACTACAGTTATACATCAAAAAGACCTAGAGCCATTAAATAATCTTGAATTATTCCCACAATGCCCATTAATTGACAGAGAAACTTTTAGAGCCATAGGCAAAAATGCTGCTAAATATGCTAAGGGTGAATCACCAGATCCAGTGCCTGTTAAGAATGATCAAATGGCTAGACCTAGATATCAAGCTAAGTCAGCGGTACTTCATATAAAAGAAACAGAACATGTAGTGCCAAATGCTAAGCCTATAGAATTAAAAGTAGTTTTCGAATAGGGGTGAAGTTATGGATAATAATGCTTTAATAGAACAAATAGTTAACCAAGTTTTACAAACTATGACAGCTGGTGAAAATAAAGCACCACAGAGTTGCGAGAATAAATGTACTGAAAGCTTAACTAAAAATGATTATCCTTTAGGCCAAAAAAGAAGTGATTTAATAAAAACTAAAAATGGTAAAGGCTTAAAAGATATAAATATAGACAATGTATTGAATGGAAGTATAACTCCAGATGATATAAAAATTACTCCAGAAGTTCTTTTATATCAGGCCCAAATAGCAGAATCTGTAGGAAGAGTTCAGTTTGCAAGAAATCTTAGAAGAGCCGCAGAATTAACTGCAGTTCCAGATGCTAGAGTTTTAGAAATATACAATGCGTTAAGACCTTATAGATCAACAAAACAAGAATTACTTGATATAGCAAATGAATTAGAAAATAAATATAATGCAAAAACAAGTGCAGCACTTGTTAGAGAAGCTTGCGAAATTTATGAAAAGAGAAACAGACTAAAAGTTTAGGTAGGTGGTGTACAAGTGAAGCTTGTGGCAGGAGTAGATATAGGAAATTCCACCACTGAAGTTGCCATTGCCGATTTTGATGATAACTTAAAATTTGTTGTTAGCAGTATGGTTAAAACTACAGGAATTAAAGGAACCACTGATAATGTGGCAGGAGTGCTTATTGCTTTGAAAGAAGCCTGCGATAGTATACACATGTCCGTTGACAAATTGCATACTATATGCATAAATGAAGCAACTCCAGTTATTGGTGATGTTGCTATGGAGACAATCACGGAAACTATAATTACTGAATCAACTATGATAGGACACAATCCAGATACACCTGGTGGTATAGGAGTGGGCATTGGCAGAACGGTATTTCTGGATGAACTTGAATATCTTCATAGTAATGATGATGTGATTTGTATAATTCCTAAATCAGTAGATTTTGAGACTGCAGCTAAAAAATTAAATGAAGCATTCAAAAAGAACATTGAAATTACCGGAGCCGTTATACAAGGTGATGATGGAGTCATAATATCAAATAGATTAGATAAAAAAATACCAATTGTTGATGAAGTAGCCTATATTGATAAAGTTCCTATAGGAATGCTTGCAGCAGTGGAGGTAGCAGCTCCAGGAAAAACAATAAAGGTATTATCTAATCCCTATGGACTTGCCACTGTCTTTAAACTTTCACCAGATGAAACAAAACACATAATTCCTATTTCAAGGGCTCTTATTGGCAACAGGTCAGCTGTTGTCATAAGAACCCCTGAAGGGGATGTAAAAGAGAGGGTTATTCCTGCGGGAAAACTAATACTTATGGGAACTAAGCAAAAAAAGGTTGGAGTAGAAGAAGGTTCTAGTTCAATAATGAACAGCTTAAGTGAAGTATGGCCTCTAAAAGATGTGAGTGGTGAAGCAGGTACTAATGTAGGTGGAATGATAGAGAGAGTAAGACAGGTAATGGGTGAACTTACAGATCAAAATATAGAGAATATAAAAATACAGGATATTTTGGCTGTAGATACATTTATACCACAGAAGGTTCAAGGGGGCTTAGCAGGAGAGTTTGCTTTAGAAAACGCTGTAGCTCTTGCTGCCATGGTAAAAACAAGTAAATTACCTATGGAAACCATAGCTAAGAAACTTCAAGCTGAAACTAATGTACAAGTTTTGATTGGTGGAGTAGAAGCTAATATGGCAGTTCTTGGAGCACTAACTACACCAGGATCAGACAAACCTCTTGTTATATTAGATATTGGAGGAGGTTCAACAGATTCAGCTTATATTAATAAGAATGGAGAAGTTAAATCAATTCATCATGCTGGTGCAGGTGAAATGGTTACAATGCTTATAAAATCCGAATTAGGATTAGAGGATTATAATCTGGCAGAGGATATAAAGAAAAATGCCCTTGCTAAAGTGGAAAGTTTATTTAATATAAGGTATGAAGATGGAAGTGTATGCTTCTTTCAACAACCCTTAGATGCATCTCTATTTGCAAGAAATGTAATAGTTAAAGAGGATGAGATGTTACCTGTTCCTACTAAACATAGCATAGAGAAAATAAGAGTTGTAAGAAGAGAAGCAAAGAAAAAGGTATTTGTAACCAATGTTATCAGAGCATTAAAAGATATTGCACCTAATAATGACTTAAGATCTATCGACTTTGTAGTGCTTGTAGGTGGTTCAGCATTAGACTTTGAAATTCCTGAAATGATATCCGATGAGCTTTCTCATTATGGAGTTGTTTGTGGAAGTGGAAATATAAGAGGAACAGAGGGACCTAGAAATGCTGTGGCAACTGGGCTTGTAATTTCCTACTACAATAGCTTGAGAGGTAAGGAAATATGATAGGTAACAGTGTGGAGATACCATGTATTTTTGTATGTTTAAATAATACAAAGGAACCTCTTTTAAGAGAAATTCTTGCAGGTATAGAAGAGGAAGGTATTCCATATAAGCTGAAAAACATAGAGTTTAGTGATGAAACTATGCAAAGATGTATTCATAGTGAAGCGCAAAATTCTAAAATAGGTATAGCTATTGGAATTATGAATAGCAGAATAATTCTTCAATACAGCAAGCTTAAAGAGGAGAACCCACTTATAAACTTAAAGCTAAATTTATATGAAAAAGAAAAAGCAAGAATAGTTGGTTGTAATGCAGCAAGACTTTATAAAATAATGCCTTTTAAGGATATTGAACTTGTGGATGTAGATGTGATAGAAAAAGTTAGGGCGTCAGTAATCTCAGCTCTGGATAAATTGAATATTAAAATTTCTTAAGTCAGAAGAAGAATGTAAATTGTTTATTTGAATACTTTGCAAATTTTTAGGGAGGGGTTTTAATGAATGGAGAAGCCCTCGGTGTTATTGAAACCGTTGGAATGGCTGCAGCAATAGAAGCAGCAGATAGCTGTGTTAAGTCAGCTAATGTTGAACTAATAGGATATGAACTAACAAAAGGATCAGGACTTGTGACTATTAAGATACAAGGAAATGTTGGGGCAGTAAAGGCTGCTATTGAAGCAGCAAAGGCTAGTGCTACTAGGGTTAACAAGGTGTATGCAACACTTATTATACCAAGGCCAGCTGCAAATTTAGAAAGCATTATTGAGTCTGATTCCACAGTAGGAATTAATAATGAAAAAAGTGAAGTAGTAGAAAGTAATAAAGAAGCTCTTGAAGAAGACACAGATCAGTTAGATAGTAGTAATCGTGATGAATCTGATGAAGAGTTTCAAGAGAAAAGGGAAGATTTAGTTTGCGATGGTTCTACTTCAACTAATCCTGTGGAAGATAAAGAATTAGGGGAAGAAGTAAATAAGGAAGATGTCGATGAGGAAGAATTCAACGAAGACAAGGAAAATTCTTATGAAGAAGAGGAATTGCAGGATGAAAATGAAGATGATTCTCAAAAAGAAGAGGATTCTTTAAATGGACAAGAAAGTGATGATGTATGCAATATATGCCATGATCCAGCATGTCCAAGAAAAAAAGGGCAACCCAAAACTTTATGTATACACTATAAAACAACTCGAAGGTGATATAAATGGTAGAGATAAATGAATCCTTAATAAAAGATATAGTATTAGACATTGTGGGAAAAGCTGAAATAAAAAACAGAGAATTTTCAATACCTGTAGGCATATCTAATAGACATATTCATGTAACGCAAGAAGACTTAGAATGTCTCTTTGGCACAGGATATGAACTTACAGTAAAAAATAGTGTAAAACAGATTGGCCAGTTTGCGGCTAATGAGACAGTAACTATTGCAGGATCTAAAGGTTCTTTCCAAAAGGTAAGAATTTTAGGTCCTGTAAGAAAATACAGCCAAATTGAAATATCAAGGACAGACGCTTTTGCTTTAGGAATAAAACCACCAGTTAGAAATTCAGGAGAGCTTGAAAACTCAGAAACTCTATCTGTTATTGGACCAAATGGTATGCTGATTTTTAAGAATAGAGTAATTTGTGCTAAAAGACACATTCATATGATACCTAAGCAGGCAGAGGTCTATGGTGTAAAAGATGGAGACTTAGTAAATGTAGAAACAGCTGGAGATAAAGGTGTAATATTTAAAAATGTTCTTATCAGAGTTAGCGATAAATCAGCTTTAGAGTTTCATCTAGATACAGACGAAGCTAACTCATCAGAATTAAAAAATAATGAACTTATAAGGATAATGAGTAAGAGCAGGTGATGTGTATGTCAGAAAATTCTTGTCCAGAAAATATATTGGATAAGTCCAGTACCTTTATTAAAGAAATGGAAGAAACTATTTTAAATCCAAAGGAAATAGACGAAAAGGAAGAACTTAAAGTTGGAGTAGATTTAGGTACATGCAATATTGTTATAACAGTATTAGATAAAAATAATAAACCAGTAGCTGGAGAAGTTTATCCAGCCAGTGTTGTTAAAGATGGAATAGTAGTTGAATACTTAAAGGCAGTAAATATAGTTAGAGAATTAAAAGGTAGATTGGAAAAAACTTTAAATAGAAGTCTCGACTATGCTGCTACCGCTATACCACCAGGAATAAGCAAAGGGAATATAAAAATTATTCAAAATGTAGTTGAGGCAGCGGATTTTAATGTAACTAATGTAATTGATGAGCCTACTGCAGCATCTGATGTTTTACATATAAAGGATGGTGCAGTGGTGGATATAGGTGGCGGTACAACTGGAATATCCATATTAAAAGATGGCGAAGTTGTTTATACTGCAGATGAACCTACAGGAGGACATCACTTGAGTTTGGTTGTTGCAGGCAGTTTACAAATGGAATATGAAGATGCTGAAAAATTTAAAGTGGATTCTAAAAACTATAATACTGTATTTCCTTTAGTTAGACCAGTAGTTGAAAAGATGGCCAATATAATCCTACAACATATTAAAGGTTATGATGTTACGACTATTTATCTTGTAGGAGGAACCTGTTGCCTTAAAGATATAGAAAAGGTAGTTGAGAAATATACAAATATTAAGACAATAAAGCCATATAATCCGTTATTAGTAACACCTATAGGCATAGCTATGAATGATGTCAAGTAAGCGAGGTGAGTAAGTGGATATTGAAGATTTATTAAAAACTATAGTTACTCAGTTAGTAGCAATGATGAACAAGAGGGTAGTTATATTCATATCTGGCGGTGCGGTAAATTTAAAAGGAATATTTGATACTTTAGCTTCTATGAAAATGCTTCAGTATGACATAGTAATAACAGAAGCTGCGAAGAAGGTTATACCGGAACAATATATTTCTAATTTAAATTACAAAATAATAGATTGCAAAGTTGAAATGACTAAAGCGATAAGAGAAGATGAGTTTATATTAGTACCAGTAATGACAAGAAATACTTTAGCTAAATGTGCTACTGGCCTTCAGGATAACTTGATCACCGTTGGAATAGCTGAAGCACTTATGATGAATAAAGAGATAATTGCTGTTAGAGACAGTTTTGATCCTCAGAATGATAAAAATATATCTTTAGGCTTTAGTAAAAATCAAGCATACAACAAATTAATATTAGGTTATGAGGATAGCTTAACTAATTTTGGAATGAAATTTATAAATGCTTGTGAATTAAAACAAGCTATAACCGGCAAGTTTGGTATAGGAAGCAATATTAACCAAAGTGTTTCAATAGGACAAACCGTTGTGAAACAAGAAAATAATATTAAAGAACCTGTTGAAGAAGTCAAAAATTTTAATGCTTCAGTCAGCAATGTGACTGAAAGTAAGAAAATTTTATCAGGAGTTTTAACGACAGAGGATTTAATGACAGCTGCAAGAAACTCTAAAGAAATATATATTAAGCAAGGCTCTTTAATAACTCCTATGGCGAAAGATTATATATACAATAACAAGTTAGTTGTTAAATATTGTTAATGAAAGTGAAGGGGTATAGATATGTTTTTGGCAAAGGTAGTTGGAAAAGTTGTATCAACACAAAAGGATCCAAAGTTCATTGGAAGTAAACTGTTAATAGTTAAGAAAATAGATGAGAACGAAAAGGTAATTGGTGAACCTTTAGTTACTATTGATACTGTGGGAGCAGGAATTGATGAAACTGTAATTGTAGTTACAGGAAGTGGAGCAAGGTATACGGATACTTCAGAAAAAATTATACCAGCAGATGCTTCAATTATAGGAATTGTTGATTCTATTGAATGGGATCGAGAATAGTAGGTGGTGATAGAATGAAAATATACACCAAAACCGGAGATAAGGGAAGCACTAGTCTTGTAGGAGGAGAGAGAACAGAAAAATATGATCTAAGAGTGTGGGCTTATGGGACAATAGATGAAGCTAATTCATCTATTGGTGTTGCAAGAGTTTACATTAAAGAAAATGATTTATCGGAAAAAGTTTTAAAAATTCAAAAAATTCTCTTCGAAGTTGGCGCTGAACTTGCCTCAGTGGGAACAAGTCATTATAAAGCAAGAATAAAGGATGAAGATATAACATTTCTTGAAGATACCATCGATAAACTAGATGAACTTAAGCCTTCACAAAATGGATTTATAGTACCTGGCGGAACTATAGAATCAGCACATCTTGATGTAGCAAGAACAGACATAAGAAGGGCTGAAAGATATGCAGCAGAACTTAAAAATTCTTATGAAATTAGTGATAATCTGATCAAATATATTAATAGATTATCTGATGCTCTCTACGCCATAGCAAGGTATTTTGATTACAAAGACATAATGAAGAAAACAGAAGAAAATATAAGAAGATTTAGAGAAGATAATCATGAAATAAATCAATTTTCAGCACAAACAAACAGCCAAAAAGTGATTAATAGTCAAACAGCTGAGTATATAACTCAAAAGTGTATACAAAAATCCTATGAAATAGGAATTTCTATGGTTATATGCATATCAGATTTTAATGGAAATATTGTAATGCTTGAACGAATGGATGATTCTCTTTTAGCAAGTATAGAAGTAGCTATGAAAAAGGCATATACTGCTGCGGCACTTAAAGCTCCGACTCATGAATTACATGAGCTGTCACTGCCAAGTGGAGAGCTTTATGGAATTAATAATATGGAAAAGATAGTTACCTTCGGTGGTGGATTCCCACTAAAAATAGATAACAAAATAGTTGGTGCAATAGGAGTCAGTGGAGGTACAGTAGAGCAGGATATGCAGATTTCGAAGTACGGAGTAAAAGTTTTTGAGGAGGTATTAGAAAATGGAATTAGGTAGTAGTGAATTGTCATTTATAATAGAAAAAGTTTTAAAGGAAATGAACCAAAGAGAATTAAAAGAAGAGGTCAGCGACGGAATATTTGATACTATGGATGAAGCCATAGAGGCTGCTTATAAAGCACAAAAAAAGTATGCTGAATACTCAATTGAACAGCGTGAAAAATTAATAGCTGCTATGAGAAAAGCAATAATTGATAATGCTATGGAAATAGCAAATCTTTGTGTTAGCGAGTCAGGTATGGGAAGAGTTGATCACAAATATTTAAAATTAAAGTTAACTGCAGAAAAAACACAGGGAACAGAAATATTAAAAACAGAAGCATATACAGGAGATAAGGGACTTACTCTTGTTGAACATGGTGCTTTTGGAGTTATAGGTTCAATTACACCATCGACTAACCCTGCAGCTACAGTTGCTTGCAATAGTATAGGAATGTTAGCTGGTGGAAACACAGTTGTATTTTCACCGCATCCAGGGGCTTTCAATGCATCTTTAACTATGGTTAGAAAATTAAATGAAGCTATAAAAGAAGCTGGAGGACCAGATAATCTTATTACTGCAGTAAAACAACCTTCCTTAGAAAATACAAATATAATGTTAAAGCATGAAAAAATAAGAATGATAGTTGCAACTGGAGGACCAGCTATAGTAAAAATGGCTCTTTCTTCAGGAAAGAAAGCTATAGGTGCTGGAGCAGGAAATCCTCCTGTAGTAGTAGATGAAACAGCGGATATAAAGAAAGCTGCAAGAGATATAATTGCAGGCTGCAGCTTTGACAACAATCTGCCTTGTATAGCAGAAAAAGAAGCTATAGTAGTTGACTGTGTATATGAAGAATTAATAAAAGAGATGAAAACTAACAGAGCAGTATATGAATTGAATGATGAAGAAGCAGAGCAAATGGTAAAAGTAGTTTTAACTTATAATAAAGGAAAAAATACTTACTCCGTAAATAAACAATTTGTAGGAAAAGATGCTAAATATTTATTGCAGAATATAGGAAAAACAAATATTGAAGGAATCGAGTGCTTAATTTACAGAACTGAGAATAGTCACCCTTTTGTTCAAGAAGAACTTATGATGCCTATACTTCCTATAGTTAAAGCAAAAGACTTTGAAGAAGCATTGAAATTTGCTGCTCAGGATGAACATGGAAATAGGCATACTGCTATGATGCATTCTAAGAACATAGATAATTTAACTAAAATGGCTAGAGCGATAGACACTACAATATTTGTAAAAAATGCACCATCTTATGCTGGAATAGGCTTCGGTGGTGAAGGACACACAACCTTTACTATAGCTGGACCTACTGGAGAAGGATTAACAAATGCAATTTCTTTCACAAGAATAAGAAGATGCAGCATGGTGGAATCATTTAGAATAGTATAACATAAGGTTTTTAGAGGACAATTGACAGAGGACAGAGGACAGTGAAGGAGAGTTTTCTTCCTTACGTCAGAAAACTAATTTATTTTTTAGGCTTGTTTTGCTATGCAAAACATCGCTAGTCCATATAAATTAAAGATTTTTTGTAGTGCAGCGGAGAAAAATCCTCCTTCACTGTCCTCTGTCAATTGTCCTCTGTCCTCTAAAAATATTTAACTTATGCCAACTATTACCAATAAATATACTTTAGCCATAATTCTCAACTAAAAGAAGGGGAGGTGTAATCGTGGATTTACTTGAAAAAATTCGAGAAGCTGGGATTATAGGAGCAGGTGGAGCTGGATTTCCTACTCATGTTAAGTTAAATTGCAAGGTTGAATATTTTATAGTAAATGGCTTAGAATGTGAGCCACTACTTGCATCAGATAAATTTATGATGAGAAATTACAGTGATGAAATATTGCAGGCAACAGAAGAAATAGGTAAGGCAATTGGAGCTCAGCACGTAGTAATAGGATTAAAGGAAGAGTATGAAGAGGAAATAAAGGCTCTAAAGAATTCTATATTAAAATTTAATTCTAAAGTTAAACTTCATTTAAGTAGAGCTTTTTATCCAGCTGGCGATGAGCAGATACTAGTATATGAAATAACAGGTAAGACAATACCTCCAGGAGGGATTCCATTAAATGTAGGTGCTGTAGTTTCTAATTCTGGTACTGTATTTAATGTTTTCGAAGCTATGCACAATAAGTCAGTTACTTATAAATTTGTTACAGTTATAGGCGAGGTAAATATACCTTCAATTCTTAAGGTGCCTATAGGTACAACTGTTAAAGAATGTTTGGAAAAGTGCGGTGGAACTACAATTAAGGATTACATGATAATAATGGGTGGTCCAATGATGGGAAGAAAGATGAAAAAAGAGGATATTGATACTAGAGTTATTAAAAAAACTGATGGAGGAATTATTGCAATTCCGAAAGATCATTACTTAGCTCAAAAAGAAAATATGACTATTGAGCACATGAAAAATCAAGCGAAATCTGCTTGTATACAGTGCCATTTTTGTACTGATATGTGTCCGAGAAACTTAATTGGACATCCGTTGAATCCACATAAAATAATGAGAAATATTGCTTTAGAACAATTAGATAATGAGGCAACAAAGCAAGCATTAATATGTTGTGAATGTGGAGTATGTGAATTATATGCATGTCCTATGGGATTGTCTCCTAAGCGCATAAATGTTTACTTGAAGGGAAAATTGAGAGATAGAGGAGTGAAGTGGCAGAACGTAAATAATGCGGTTTCAGCTAATGTGTTTAGAGAATATAGAAAAGTTCCTACGGATAGGCTAGTAGCAAGATTAGGATTAAGCAAATATAAAAGACAGAGACTTCAAGAAGAAGAGGAAGTGAAGCCTGCTGAGGTGAGAATTCCTTTAAGACAGGGAATAGGTGCTGAAGCAAGTCCAATTGTTAAAGTCAATGATGTGGTAGAGCAAGGACAACTTATAGGAATGGTAGAAGAAGGAAAAATGGGATCTAATGTGCATGCTAGCATTAGCGGTGTAGTTTCTGAAATAAGCGATAGCATAGTAATAAAAGCTATTTAAGCTGAGGTGATAAAATGATAAGAACTATAGGAATGATAGAATTAAATAGTATAGCAAGAGGAATTGAAGTTGCAGATGAGATGCTTAAATCTGCGGAGGTAAATTTACTTTTGGCCAAGACTGTCTGCCCAGGAAAATATGTTGTTTTAGTTACAGGTAACGTAGGTGCTGTACAAGCAGCAATTAAGCATGGTGAAGCCATAGGAGCAGAGTATATAGTCAATAAATTACTATTACCTAATGTACATCCACAGGTAATTCCAGCAATTAATGCAGCAAGCAATGTTGAAAGATTAAGGGATTTAGGTGTATTAGAATTTTTCAGTATAGCATCTGCTATCATTGCCGCTGATGCTGCTGCAAAGTCAGCTGATGTTGAGCTAATAGAAGTTAGATTAGGTGTTGGAATTGGTGGAAAGGCTTTTATAACGCTTACAGGAGATGTAAGTGCAGTTAAAAATGCTGTAACAGTAGGAGCAAATACAGCAATTGAAAATGGAATGCTAGTAAATAAAGCTGTAATATCTGCTCCAAATAAAGAATTACTTCAACATTTACTATAAAATTAAAAGCTTATAAGGAGAGGATTATATGAAAAATAATATGTTTGGTGAGTGCTTGGGTGAAGTTATAGGTACATTTATTTTCATGTTTATAGGGACAGGGACTGTTGCTTCATTAGTTGCAGCAGGGACAAATATAACTTATTGGAATTTATCTATATGTTGGGGACTGGCAATAACTATTGCAGTATTTATAGTTGGACTTGTTTCAGGAGCACATTTAAACCCATCAGTTACAATAGCTCTTGCAGCGTGGAAAGGCTTTGATAAAAAGAAGGTAGTTCCATATATTATATCTCAAATAATAGGAGCTTTTTTGGCAGCAGCACTAACTTATGGATTATACGGAAAAGTTATTACAACTTTTGAAAGTAGTAAGAATATTGTAAGAGCATCAAATGCAGGTTGGGCAACAGCTGGAATATTTACAACCTTTCCAAAGTCAGGTTTAACAATGTTTAATGCTTTCATGGTAGAGGTATGTATTACTGCATTTTTAGTACTAGTTATATTTGCAGTATCAGATGGAAGAAACGAAAGCTGTCCTAAAGCAGGATTTCCAGCTTTAGCGATAGGTTTAACAGTAGCATTTATAGGTGTTTCTTTCGGACCTTTAACTGGCTTCTCGATGAATTTTGCTCGTGATTTTGGTCCAAGATTATTCTGTATGATGGCAGGGTGGGGAACATCAGTGCTTGGACCTAATGGATATGGACTTATTGTACCATTATTTGCACCAATTATAGGTGGACTTATAGGTGGAGGCATATATGAAAAATTAGTTGCACCCTATCTTCCAGGTGTAGTAAATGCAAAAATAAATGAGAGTGAATCAGTATAAAATTCTTATAGAAAGCTTTGGATTTTAAGAGGCAGTATTTTAATAAAGAGCTAGAATGTTCTACAATAATAAAATATTTATTAAGCTTTGTTATAATGCTCTATTGAAATATAGATTGTAACAAAGCTGCATTTTATTATTTCTCAGTAAATATACACAAAAGTTGATTGTTAAGTACTCTAGGAGGATATCAATCATGCATCTTTTTTATGTCTTTCTAATAGCTTTAGCAAATAATGTTGATAATATTGGTGTCAGAATTGCCTATAGCATACGCGGAATAAAAATAGATATTTTAAAAAATCTATGGATTTCTATTATTACTTTTATTATTTCCTCGTTATCAGCTCTTTCAGGAACATTTATATCATCAATACTAAGTAGGCGTGTAGGAGCTATACTAAGTATGATTATACTTACGACAATAGGATTTTGGATTGTTTTGGAGCCTTTTTCCAAAGTAAAGGAAATTAAAAATGATGCAGTTAAAAATAAAAATTTAATTTGTAACATACTAGAGAATCCCGAGAGTGCGGATATAGATAATTCAAAGGACATTGACTTTAAAGAAGCAACCTTTCTTGCAATTGCTCTTTCAATAAATAATATAGGAGGAAGCTTAAGTGCTGGAATTATTGGATTAAATTCATATTTTATAGGAGCATTTTCTGCAGCATTAAGTTTTATTGCTCTTTGGTCAGGAAATTATTTAGCTGTACTTCTAAATAGATATAAGATTGGAAACAAGGCAATTATAATATCGGGAATTATTTTAATCATAATAGGAATAAAACAGGTATTTTAGTATATTTAGTCTGTTTTAATGATTTTTTCAAATTAAAATAACAAATTTTGATTTAATATTGCGATTTTTCTGAAAAATATTGCGAATTAAATTAAAATTTGCTAAAATATTACACAATAAAACCTTTACGAAGAAAAAGAGGTGAAAGTTTATGCCAGAAGAAAATAGTATATCTACAGATGATATAAAAGATAAAAGTATGCAAGATTTGAAATTGGAAGATATAATAGATTTGAAATTTTTACAAGGATTCCAAGATAATTTTGCAAAAAGTATGGGAATGGCGAGCATTACTGTAAATATTGATGGCATACCAGTCACTAAACCGAGTTGTTTTACTAATTTTTGTATGGATTTGACAAGAGCAAGTAGTATTGGTAACAGCAGATGTATTGAATGTGATCGAAAGGGTGGGGAAACATCAACAAAAAGTAAAAGACCCGCTATTTACTCCTGTCATGCAGGATTAACGGACTTTGCAGCTCCAATTTTGTTAGGTGAAAGGCAAATTGGAACTATATTAGGTGGACAAGTAATAACTTCACCACCAGATGAAAATAAGTTTAGACAAATAGCGAAGGAAATAGATATAGAAGAAGAGAAATACGTACAAGCCTTAAGAAAGATTAGTATTGTGGAAAGAGAAAGAGTGGAAGCCGCAGCAGAAGTTTTATACATGGTTGCGAACACCTTATCTAAACTTGGATATGAACAATATAAATTGAAAAATATGTCTAAGACTATTAATGATAGCTTAGGACAAATATCTAGTTCAATGGAAGAACTTGCTTCAGTATCAATTAAATCTTCAGAAAATCAACATTCCTTAAATGATGAGATTCAAAATGTTCAAAGGAATTCTGTTGAAATTCATGAAATTCTGGACTTCATAAAGCGAATAGCTGATCAAACTAAAATGTTAGGATTAAATGCTGCAATTGAAGCTGCAAGAGCTGGTGAATTAGGTAGAGGATTTGGTGTTGTATCAAAAGAAATACGAAAACTTTCAGATAATTCAAAGCAAACAGTACTTAAGATTATGGAGCTTACAACTAATATTCAGAGTTCTGTAAGTAAAACACTTGAAGTATCAAATGATGCTTTTAATACTACAGAAAATCAAACTGCGGCTATTGAAGAAATAAATGCTAGCGTGGAGGAAGTTTTATCAATGACTCAACAAATGAATGAATTAGCAAGTAATATTAAAATATAGATAGTGGCTGTCGTACTTGCCTAAGTGCGACAGCCACTTGTTAATATCCATTACTTCTTAAGCTGTTCAGAGCCTTGTATATACTAACGGATAAGTCAGACATTGTAACTGAATCCTTTGGTCTGAACATATTATCAATGTCATTTGTAAGTCCAAGACCTTTAGATATAGCTATATATCCCAAGTTATCTGAAGAGATATCGTTCGTATCACTATAAGAAAGAAGAAATATTCCTTTTGCTTGAGCGAGTTTATCATAGCCTAAAAGCTTAACTATATCTTTAATCATTTCTTCTCTTGTAACAAGCTCATCACCTTTAAAATCTCCAGAGTTATCAAGTACTCCGTATGAAACTGCCATTTGAAGATATTTATATGTTTCATCTTCCTTTGATCCATTATAACTCATCTTAAGGCTTGGTGCACTGTCTAATACATAAGGTTTATAACCTTTTGCATTAACTAGTGCTTTTATTAATTCAGTCCTAGTTATTTTTTTATTTAAATCAAAATTCTTAGTATCGATTACTCCTAATGATGCTAAAATGCTAAGTTCTTTTTCTACTGGGCTTCCTTTAATTTTTTCTTTGAAGGATTCTATATTATTATCAAGTTCTCTCCCGCTGTAATCTATGAAATTGCCTTTAAAGGCTTCTACACCATTAAGTTGTTTATATTGCGTATCATTTAATAAGCTATATATCAATTTAACGCCTATATCTGATTTTATTGGATCTTTACTTTCACTAAAAAGTGTATATTGAAGCTGAGGCTTATACGTGATAAAGAATATATTTTGTGCATCATTTTTATTTATAATGTTGTTAGGTGAAGGTACATTTAAGTTTTGAGTCCATCTGCTGTTTATGTTACTTATATCGCCTGTTATTGAATTGAAATTAATATTAATAGTATTATCAGGGTAGCATATTCCATTAATTAATCTATTAAAATTAAAATCATAAAATGTGTCTAGATGTGGGATATTATTATAATACACTGAATGATCAATATGTGTTTGTTTAGTATTTATATCTTTAACTTTGTCTGGAAAGTATTTTTTTAGTATTTCTATAGACTTGCCATATGCTTGTTCCCAAGTAAGCTTTGTTTTGGAATTATTGTTGCCTATGTTAAATTTATCCATGGGGCTAAATTTACTTATTGATACAAGCTGACCTGTTAAGGAATCTATAGTTATCTGACCTTCTTCTCTAAAGTCACTATTTGAAGTCTTTTTTACAAACTGACCCGACCAACAAGTAAGAGAAGTTCCGTATATATCACGATCTTCTTGATAATTTGTTGATTCAATGTCGTAGTTATCGCCATATATATCTTTAATTATAGATTTCATTATGGGTTCTGCAGAAGTACTGTCTAATTCTTTATTTAATTTTTTTGATGGCGTATAGTTTGCTAAAAACAATTTTTTTTGATCTTCATTTAAGTCTAGTACTGTTCTATCGGAGAGAGTAGAATTGTCATAATCTAACATTTTGCCTTCTTTTGCATCAACATTGATTCCTTTTGATGTATCAGGTACATATGCAAGCTTTATAGTTTTGTTTTCGGTATCATATTTATATTCATTTCTATAAGGTATATATTTAAGTTCTAAGTTTATATTATCCTTAAATATCTGTGCTGCTTTTTCTTCTGATATGGTACCATCCTGAGAAGGTGGTTGAATTTGATTCCATCTAAAATTATAGGAACGAATTTTTCCTGTAACACCATCAACGCTTGTATTTAAATAATTATCCATAAAAGGAATGCTATTTATGGTTCTATAGTAATTAAAGTTATAAGAGGTTGGGTCTTCTTTCCAGCCATAGGACATATTATTATTACTAGATAATTTACATTGAGAAAACTCTTCTGGGTTTACTTTTCTTAAGAAACTTTTTGATATTTCTTTGGCCTGATCTTCTGTTATATTTGAAATTCCAGTAGATTGTCCATGTAGAGAAGTCATATTATCAAAACTAATAACTTTACCAGTAAAATAATCAAGCGATATATTGATAGTAACATCCTTTTCCTCGTTGTGAAGACTCCAACTTATTTGCCATATATAGTTTTTATTAATATTAGTAGATTGATAATCAGGTATAAAGTTTACATTGACCTGATATTTTGAGTCATCAATGGTTATATCGAAATAATTTTTTAAAAAGTTTTTTGCATTATTTTTTGCCTCGTCTTTTGATATTTTAGAGTTATAGTCACTTATAGTAGTAGTTATATTACTAGAAGAATTCTTGATTATATCTTGTGCATATACGGTCGATGTCAATGTTAGTGAAATTAATGCAGTTAGAATAATAGAATATGTTTTTTTACTTGTCATAGTTATCCCCCCTTTTTATAGACTTATTGTAGTTGAGTAAATTTTCAGTGTGGAATTTATTGGCACTTTATTAGACGATGGAAAATTGCAAAGCGCTCCCCCAATTAGAAAATTTTTTATAAAAGTAAAAGAAAGGCGTTTATATTAAAAAGAAAAGATTGGCTGCTGCACTTATATACACGACTGACATTTAACTTATTCTCGGTATATATTGGCATTCTCTCAGCACAATAAATACTATTGATAAGTCTAAAGCTCAGTATTTTGAAAGTCTAAGAACCATTGATAAACTTCTGTTTCAAACATATCAATAATTCTAAGTCTTCCTAAAATACTGAGCTAAGATTTATAATAAAAGTATTTTAATGTGCCTTGCAGAATGTCAATATATCCCGGAGCATAAGCTAAGTGTCGGCAGTGAGTATCTATAGTTCAACAGCCTCTCTTGCAAGTATAACTAATTTTCTGGGATTTGTAATATATCTAGTAAAAATACAAATAAAGGTATACCAAGGATTAATCCCCATACTCCCATATAGTGTTCTGAGAAAATTAAAATTAAAAACACAAAAAATACAGGTAGATGGACTGAAACAGACATTAATTTAGGTTTTATTATATATGCCTCCAGAATATGTAAAACGGCTAATATAAGCAATGCATCAATAACTTTTGTTATTCCACCTAGAGTAAAGGCTATCATTACTAGAGGGATAAGAGCTATAATCAAACCTGCTACAGGTATCAATCCTAATATAAACAGCATAGTACCTAAGCCGAGAATATTATCAAAACCAAAAAATAAAAATCCTATAGAAGCCAAGACTGCATTTATTAAAGAAAGAATAGCCTGTATTTCCATTATTTTTCCAAAGGAGCTTAAAAACTTCTTAGCAAGATACTTATAATATCTATAAATATAGGATATTCTACTTGTTTCAATTTTTCTTCCAAATTTAATTAGTTCATCTTGCTCAAGTATAAATAGTAAGCTTAATATAAAAGAAAGGAAAACATCTATACTTAATTGCTCTATTTTAATAACCCATTTTAAAATTAGGCCGCTGCTCCGACTTATATATCCGCTAATATTTGTTTGCTTTATTAGTACTATAATTTTATTATTTAAAATATCCTTATAGTTATTGAGATTAAAGTCTACCAGCTGATTTCTTAAAAAATATAACTGTTTAATGACAACAGGTACGTAATTATAAAATAAATAGGATATTCCCAAAAACATTAATGAGTAAATAAATATTATAATAGCCTTCTTTTTAACGGGAAGGACTTTATGTATAGATTTATATACAAAATTTACTGCTTTATAAAAAAGAAAGGAAAGGACAAAGGTTAGCAGTATTAGCGTAATCATACTCTTTATAGAGTAAAATAGAATGACTAGAAGAAACACTGCAAAAATCTTTTTCGCAAGTTCTCCAGTAACAAATTTTTCTAATGAATCCATTAAGCTCACATCCTCTTGTTAAAACAAATTGTATTTATATGTATCATTATAAGAGTTCTTGTAGTAATAACACAAGAGAAATTTAAAGGACGGCCTAGAAATACATATATTTTTAAATTTAAAATATAAAGATAAGATACTAATTTGTTAAAAACATGAGAATAAAAGAGGGGTTGTTGCATTTGAAAAGAATTCTATTTTTGGTTATATTCACCTAAATGCAACAGCCACTATATACATCGTGAACCCTGTACTGACAATAAAGTTATCAGCGTTTTAACTGTAATTAGCATAAATCATTTGATTTCCAAATCTTTGGTAACTTTTAATAAAATATCAGATAATGATTTAAGTTCCTGTATAGAAGCGCTTAATTGTTCGGAAGCAGCAGCTTGCGATTGGGTACTTGAGGAATTTTGATCTATCATATTCATTATAAGATTTATAGATTCCTGCATGGATTTAAGTCCGTGCTCTACTTGATTTACAGCATTTTTGCTGTTTATAGCAAGCTTTCGTATTTCTCCTGCTACAACTTGGAATCCTTTGCCTTCTTGGCCAGCTCTTGCGGCCTCTATTGCAGCATTAAGTCCTAAAAGGTTAGTCTGATTTGCTATATTTCTTATAAGATCTGCAATTTTAGAAGTTTCATCTACATTTTTTCTTGCTACTTGAGCAGAAGATACTATATCTTCTTGTGAAGTAGCAATATTTTGTGCATTTGTAGTCATATCAGTAATTCCAATTGTCATATTTTCAATATAAGCAGATAGACTTTCGACCACATTATTTAGCTGTTCGAACATCCTTATTTTAGTCTCTAAACTCCAACCTACTCCTACCGCTCCCACAATTTGGCTGTTATCACCAAATAAAGGTACTGTAATAGCTTTAAATGGAACCCCTAATAACTCTTTTGGAACAATAACTCTTTGAGTTTTTCTTGTTTTAATAGCTTCATATAAACCATCGCCAGGATGCAAAGCTAATCCTTCATGTCCGGCATTAACTGTTTTTCCAGGCTTATAATATATTATTTTGTCTAAATTAGATATAACTAGCATTACATCTTCATCCTGAAATATCTCCTCAAAAATTGAGGAGATATTTAACATAGAATCTAGCATATTCAAATCTTTATCCCCCTTTAATTATTTGTTTAATAGCATTTAATATATGAGTATATTATAGCAAAATTTGTTATATTTTAAAAGTTTATATTTTAAAATATAAACTTTCCTTTAGTGAAATTAGTTAATAGAATAAAATTTAGTAGTTGTTGATGAAATAGTTACAAATAGAAAGATTATAGTCAAAAAATGAAAAAATTATCTTAAGATACCTTAAAGTCATTTTATTGACAGTTTAGGATTACAATTGTATACTTGAAAGTGTTAACAAATGTAATCCAAAGGAGGTAATTTCATGAAAAAGGGCCCTAAAATATCAGAAGCAGAATGGGAAATTATGAAGGTGGTGTGGTCGAAAAAAATGTGTACTTCAAGCCAAATAATTGAAGTCATTGAGAATAACACAGAGTGGAAGCCTAAAACAGTAAAGACTTTAATTAGTAGATTAGTTGGAAAGAATGTACTTGGTTATAAGGAAGAAGGAAGAAAATACATCTATTATCCATTAATGGAAGAAAGTGAATGTATAAAAGATGCAAATCAATCTTTTTTAAGTCGGGTATATGATGGGGCAATAAAGAAAATGCTTGTAAGTTTTATAAAAGAAAGTAATTTGTCAAAGGATGATATTGAAGAATTAAAACGCATTCTAGATGAGAGGAAGTAGAATGGATGTTAAGGTTGTTTTTCTATAACTATATTCTGTTTAATTGGATAGTTCAATTGTCAGTTGCTGCAAGTATATTGGTGGTTTTAATTATTATTATTCGAAATTTGCATAGAAACATATTTGGAGCAAAATTTCAATATATAATTTGGTTTGTTGTGGTATTGCGTTTAATAGTACCACAGCTTCCAACAAGCTCAATTAGTATATTTAACTATATACCAAAAGTAAATCAAATGCCTCCAATAATAGTTGCGAACAAAAATATTCAAAATACAAGAATTATAAGTACTGGGGCGAGAGTTAACTCTGCGTATGGTGTATATGATGACAAAGATACCTTTAGAGGCGCTGGTTTAACAAGTTTCAGTTATATAGCTAAAACTACACCTTTAGATCAAAGTATAAATTTTATTTTTTCTCTTATATGGATAATTGGAGTACTGGGAATAAGTATATATAAAATGTCAATCTATATACATTTTCACAATAAAATTAAAAAGGGTTACTATATGTGTGACGGCGAAATAAGCAATGTACTAGAAAATTGCAAAAATAAAATGAATATTACTGGAAATATTAAGTTGGTTCAAACAGAAAGAGTTATAAGCCCCTCACTTATAGGATTTATACGACCTATAATACTTCTTCCTAAAAATATTGAGGAAATAGTACCAATTGACAAGCTCAACTATATATTTATTCATGAATTAGCCCATTTAAAAAGAGGCGATGTAGTCACTAATTGGATTATACTTATATTACGTACTTTACATTGGTTTAATCCAACTATTCAATATGGTCTTGTCAAAATGTGTGAGGATATGGAAATATCTTGTGATTCTCTTGCATTGTCATATATAAATGACGACGAGACAAAAGCATACGGTCTAACAATTCTCACTCTTGCCGAAAAGCTCTCAACTCATACTAGACTTCCTGGAATGGCATCATTGGTCAGCAACAAATCTAAAATGAAAAGGAGAATTATTATGATAAAGTTGTTTAATAAAAAATCTTATAAGCTTTCTGCAATGGCAATGGCTACAATACTGGTATTAGGATGTTCTGTACTAACAGATGCAAAAGCTTCATCAATAAAAAAGCAAATAGCATCTAAGATTTCCATGCATCAAGATAAAATAGATTATCCTTTTGTAAATGATGATCAGATAATTGGAAGATGGCAAAGTGTGGACTTTGTCAATGAAATTAATGATTTTAAAGTTGATTCTAAAAGCTTCAAGGGAAATTTATATGTTAGAGAGTTAAATGTTTTGCAGGATGGAAAAGTATCTAAAACTGCATTTACATGGACCAAAGGTCTTTTTTTAAATGAAAGCGATAAAACTGCCAGCAAATACGTAATCAAAGAAATAGAAGGTTCGACCTATATGTTTTTTGAATGGAAAAGTGGAGATTATACACTGTGGGGAAGAAAACCAAGTTATTATGTAATGAAAAAAATAAGTTCAACACCGTCACTTACGATTAATATGTTAGGTAAAGAGGTTGGAAATACAAGAATTGATAAAGTTGATTATTCATTTATAGATGATTCACAAGTAATTGGGAAATGGAAAAGCGTTGATTTTGTGAAAAATGCTAACGACTTTAGACCTGGGATTCAATCATGGCAGACAGATCTATTTGTAGACAACTTAAATTTCTCTAAAGGTGGAAATGTAAGCTTATGTGTTGCTAAGGATGGAGAAACTTATAATGTAAATCTAACATGGACAAAGGATCTTGTTATTGATAAAAATAATAAGACTGCTAGTAAATATATAATTAAAGAAATAAATGGGTCAACTTATATGTTCTATGAATGGAAGAGTGGAGATTATACAGAAGCAGGAATGCAACCTTGGTACTATGTACTAGAAAAGACAGACTAACAACTTAAGAATGGGGCTGTTGTACCGCATATAGATAACCACGGCCGAAAGTTGATTTATGCTCCGGGAGATGTTTCCAAGCTTCAGCGCGATAAAAACTTTTTGTCAATCTAAAGCTCAACATTAAATTATAATCTGAAAGTAATAGCTTTTTAGGAAAATGACCTATTATGAATGTATAGGTTTTCAATAAGCGAATATGATTTGTAGCTCTAATCTATTGATATTACTTATGTGTAATAAATAGGAAAAAAACTAGTTTTTAAATAAATTTGTTCAAATGAACAAAAAAAGTATGAAAAAATAAATCAAATGACTAATGTATATTTATTTGAACTAGTTTACAATATTATTTATAAACTAAATCCACTGAAAGTAAACAAATGTTAGTTTTAAAGCATTTTTAGATGAAAATGCTTTTGTTGTTATCCGAAGTTTAGAAAGGAGTATTAGTTATGAAAGTAATAAGAGAATTATCAGTAGTTTTTATATTTTGTTTCTTAGGTGAGATGATTAAAAATATTTTAGGCTTAACTATACCTGGAAATGTAATTGGTATGATATTGCTATTAATTTCTCTATGTCTAGGAATTGTTAAGGTTGAATTTATAGAAGATATAAGTAAATTTCTTTTAGATCATTTATCATTTTTCTTTGTTCCAGCAGGTGTTGGACTTGTTACAAGTATAGGAATTGTAAAAAACTGCTGGCAGTATATAGTTATTACAATAGTGTTATCGACAATTGTTGTTATGGCCGTTACAAGTATGACAGTTCAGTTATTTAAGAGGAGTTGAATAAAATGAAAGAATTAGTGTCTACATCATTATTTGCTATAATGATTTCTTTGGTATCTTTTGAAATAGGATGTATTGTTAATAAAAAGACTAAACTAGCTATTTTAAATCCGCTTTTGATAAGTATAGCATTGGTAATAATGCTTATGAAGTGCCTTAACGTAAGCGTAGAAGATTATAATAAGGGAGGTCAGTTTATCTCTTTATTGTTATCTCCAGCGACTGTAGTGTTAGCAGTACCACTCTATAAAAAAATAAAGCTTTTGAAGGAATATGCGTTACCTATATTTACAGGTATATCTTTAGGTTCTTTAGGTGGAATTATAACGATTATAACTTTATGCCATTTATTCGGGATATCAAAGTCTATAGATCTTTCAATAATACCTAAATCAATAACTACTCCTATAGGAATTGAAGTTTCAAAGCAACTTGGAGGAATTCCTTCGATAACAGTAGCAGCAATTATAGCAACTGGGATAATTGGAGCTATAATTGGACCAGTAGTTTTTAAAATTCTTAATATTAAAGATGAGGTAGCGATAGGAGTTGCGCTTGGTACCGCTTCACACGCAGTGGGTACGTCAAAGGCTATTGAACTTGGAGAGATTGAAGGAGCTATGAGCAGCCTTTCTATAGGGATAGCAGGACTTATAACAGTATTGATTGCACCAATAGTTACAAGAATATTTAATAGTTTAATATAGGGTTGCACGGCTGAAAATTAACTTATACTATGAGAATTATTGGTAATACTTAGAAAATATGAACATATTTCTAGAGGACAATTGACAAAGGACAGAGGACAGTGAAGGTGAGTTTTCTTCCTTACGTCAGAAAACTAATTTATTTTTAGGCTTGTGTTTTGCTAATGCAAAACATCGCTTATTCAAATACTCAGAAAGTAGCTCTGCTAAAAAAGAAAGTAGGAGTTTTTTAAAATTAAAGATTTTTCGTAGTGCAGCGGAGAAAAATTCTCCTTCACTGTCCTATGTAAATTGTCCTCTGTCCTCTAAAAAATAGTTAATTTATGTTAACTGTTACCAATAAATATTTTTTATAAGTTAACTTTCTGGTTGGATATCTATAAAACTAGATATAAACTTGAGATCTAGTATGACGTTAATTATTTGTGTAAAGTAATATTTAACTAGAGTAAAAAGGAGTATATGATGATTAAGTTATCTGAACAGCTGGCTCAGAGAATTGTAGATCAAATGATAAAAGTTATACCTTATGAAGTAATAATTACTAATGATCAAGCTATAATTATAGGAAGTAGTTATAAGGAAAGAATTGGTAAATTTCACTCCGTATCTAAAAGTGTACTTGAAGCTAAGGAACCTGTGGAAATTTATGACGATTCTCTTTTAGGAGTAAAGAAAGGAGTGAGTTCGCCTATTTTCTTTAGTGGAAGATTAGTAGGAGTTATTGGAGTAGCAGGAAATCCAAATGTTGTAAAACCTTTCAGCGAACTAGTGAGAGTTACTGCTGAACTTTTGATTAATCAAGAATATGTTCTGACTGAGCGGAAAATAAAAGAGCAAGAAATAGAAAAATTTCTTTATGAATTGGCTTATGCAAATGAAGAATATTCTCAATCTTTTATTGAACGGGGACTTTCCTTGGGAATAGATTTAACAATTTCATATACAGCATTAGTTATAAATTTTGAAGAAGAAAGTCTAGGAGAAATAAGATATTATTTAAATTGTTTTCTACAAAATAATGAATATTATTTATTGCTAAATCCTAATAGTATAGTAGTTTTTATGTGTAGTGATAAACCTATTGTTAAGACATTAGAAAAATTCCTTACGACTAGATTTATATGTAATATGAAGATAGGAATAGGACTTAATGAATCTATTGTTGCTAACTCAGTAAAACAGGCTTTTACAGCGTTAAATATTGGAATGAAATTGGAAAGTGAAAAAAATATTTATTTATATGAAGATTTGCGTTTCGTTTCTATGCTTGCTAATTTTAAGCGAGATTTCAAATTAGATGACATAATTAAAAAGTTGAAGAGTGAAGGAAAGCAGTCAGAGCTTTTAGATACCCTAGCGGCTTATGTTTATAACAATGGAGAAGCAAATAAAACTTCTGAAGTGCTTCATATACATAGAAATACGTTGAATTATAGATTGGAAAAGATTCAAGAGATTTCAGGCAAAAATCCAAAAAACTTAATTGAACTTTTTGAACTTTTTACAGCTTATGTAATTTCAATGTTATAGTGAAAAATATAAAAAATGACAAATTTAAATGTTTCCTATTTTATTAAAAATTATCTATGTATTCCTTTATTTATTATGTTTATACTTATTAGGATAAGAACAGAAAGCTAGTTCCATTTGAAGAATGTAATTCTGAATTTAAAGAATAAAAAATATAGGTAAACACGGTCGATATTTAATTTACCCTCCAGGATATGTTATCAAACTTCAACACTATAAAAATTTTTATATGTGTCTTCAGTTTTGACAACATATTCCTGAATATAAGTTTTAAGTGTCGGCTGCGTTTATCTATATTTTTGTTTTCTATAGATTAATATAATTGGGATTTAAATCTATACATAGAATATAGTTTTTGTTATCGACTCCTTTAAATTTTTCTGAAATAGTTATGCATAAATTTCCGCTGGCTAAAGAAATGTACGCATCAGTTACATATTTGTTTAGACCCATGTTGTCTAGAAAATAATAATATTTCTTTAGAGAATGATCAGTTCCTTTTTTTGCAGGCTTAAAAATAAAAGCTTTTTGAGAAAATATTGTTTTAAAACGAGTAATTGTATCGCTAACTTGCACACCACAGTTATCTAAAACATATGCACATTCGAAAAAGTCGTACTTATTGATAAATTCAGTTAATTTATCATCGAATTCATTTTCTTTAGTTGTTGAAAGGCTAGTTATAATGTTATTTAAGCATTCATCATAGCGCTTATGATTTGATTTTTCGAATTCTATTTGTTCTGTTTTATGCTTTTTATACTGAGAAGCTATATAGTTAACTTTTTCTTTAACAGAATTCAAAAAATTACCTTTAATATTTTTATATTCCCCAAAATAATCTCCTTGAAGCATTTCTGCGCCTAATTCTAATGAAGTTATTGCCTGCCCTTCTACATTTATGCCATCAGCAACTACTAGTGCACTAATTTTTTTGGATAGGTTTACTAGTGATTTAAATACTTCCTGCTTATAAAAGTTCAATTCTATATCTTTTGTAATAGATTCGCTTATTTTAATAATATCTGGCTCTACTTGAGAAATCTTATCTAAATTTGCAAAACCTGATCCGATGGTTAGTGCAACAAGAAATCCCCTACTTCTATATGAATTGATAAATTGCTGCAATATGTCTACATCATCTATGTTGTTTTCAAATATCTCAAGAACTACGTTTTGTGGGTTGATATTAGACTTGTTTATAAGGTCTAATATAATTCCGGAACCTACGAACTTTGAGATTACTGCCATATTTATGCTAATGAATAATAATTTTTCATCATCGGTACAAATATTGTTGAATTTCTCGATAATATTCTTTCGAATTAACCTATCTAAATCTATTTCAGAATCATTTTTTTCAGCACAATCGAATAATTCATTTGCAGGAAAAAAATGACCATATAAATCAGCCCCCATACTAGTTCCGGCTAATCCAATAACTGATTTTCTGATTACTGATACAATAGGTTGAAATTTAACATCGATAGTTGAGTTATCAAGTAAATTTTTTATATCTATTGCGTTGTTCATAATTAAATCCCCTCCGCTAAAGTATGAAATATTTAAATATAATAATACTATTTTATCAGTAAATTGAAGGGGAGTAAACAATCAAATGAAATGAAAATTAATCAACAATTCACTTTACAACGATTACATAGTACTTTGTTAATAATATTGCGAATAAAATGATATATTATTAAAAAATAATAAAAATATTTATTCGAAATCATATTATGCGAATGCGATTAAAAGTAATCTTTCGTATGGCGGAAAATTGAAAAATGTGTTTTGAAGTGCTTTTTATTGAGTGTATAAAAGGAACTAAGAAATAAAAAGTTCTTATGTATGTCTTTAACTTTGAAAATATATTCCTGAGCATAAGTCAACTTTATGTTTGGTTATCTATAAAATTTCTGATTTTGAAGCTTGATTTTAATGAAAATGAATAAAACATATAATAAAAATTCAAAATCAAACGATTACAGAATTAATTATTAAGTTACATCTACATAAATTAACGATTTATCAAAAAAATACACATTTTTTTGATAAATTACTTGATTTAATGAAAGTTATATAATATAATCTTTCATATCATAGAAAATTAAATGAAGGGGGCAATTAATATGAATTTTACTCAACAATTGATAAATGGCTTAGCATTAGGTAGTGTTTATGCGTTGATAGCCATTGGATACACTATGGTATATGGAATAATAAAACTTATAAACTTTGCTCATGGTGATATATATATGGTTGGAGCTTTCTTTGGATATCTGGTAGTTACCAGTTTTAAAGTTGGATTTATACCAGCATTGCTGATCGCTATGGTAGGATGTGCGTTATTAGGGGTAATAATTGAAAAGGTTGCGTATAAGCCTCTTAGAAATTCGCCTAAGATAACATTATTTATTACTACGATTGGTGTGTCGCTTTTGTTAGAAAATGGATTTAGACTTATATTTGGACCTAACCCTAAGCCATTTCCAGAACTTCTAAAGGCAAAAATATATAAAATAGGAGCTTTGCAGATAAATAGTTTGCAAATATCTATGTTGCTAGTTTCAGTTATTTTAGTAGTTTTACTTCAATACATCATTTACAAGACTAAAATAGGAAAGGCTATGAGGGCAGCTTCCTTTGATACAGAGGCTGCACAACTGATGGGAATAAATGTTAATAATACAATATCTTTAACCTTTGCTATAGGTTCAGCATTAGCTGGTGCAGCTGGAGTTTTAGTAGGAATGTCTTATCCGAAGATAGATCCATATATGGGAATAATGCCTGGGCTTAAAGCCTTTGTAGCTGCAGTTTTAGGAGGTATAGGAATTCTTCCAGGAGCTGCTGTAGGTGGATTGATGTTAGGTATAGCAGAAACGCTTACTAAAGCCTTTATATCTTCAAAGCTTGCAGATGCTATAGCATTTGCAATATTAATAATAACACTTATGGTTAGACCATCTGGATTATTTGGCGAAAAAGTTAGTGAGAAAGTGTAGGTGAAGCCTTATTATGAAAAATAATATTAAGAGTATTATGATAGTTTTAATTCCAGTGTTATGTGCATTTGGAATAATACAAGAACTTATAAGTACTAAAACATTGAATAGTTATCATACCCAAATATTAATATTGATATGCATTAATGTGATTCTAGCTGTTAGTCTAAATTTAATAATAGGTTATACAGGACAGTTAGCTTTAGGACATGCAGGTTTTATGTCAGTTGGAGGATATACAGCAGCTATGTTAACTTTAAAATTACATCTGCCCTTTGCAGTAGTGTTATTAGGAGGAGGGCTAATGGCAGCGTTATTTGGCTTGATAATAGGTGTTCCTGCATTAAGGCTTAAAGGAGATTATTTAGCTATAACAACCTTAGGCTTCGGTGAAATAATAAGAGTTGGTATTGTGAATATTGATGCGCTTGGGGGTGCAAGAGGTCTTGCTGGCATACCTAAGAAAACCAATTTTGCTATAGTTTTCTTTATAGTTTTTGCAATGATAGTAATTGTTAGAAACATGATTAAGTCCTCTCATGGACGTGCAATGATATCTGTAAGAGAAGATGAGATTGCAGCGGAGGCAATGGGAATAAATACTACTAAATATAAGGTAATAGCTTTTGTTACGGCTTCCTTCTTTGCTGGCATAGCAGGAGGTTTATATGGACATTATTTCATGTTCTTAGATCCAAAAACTTTTGATTTTCTAAAATCTTTCGATATACTTGCCTTTGTAGTATTTGGAGGAATGGGAAGTTTATCTGGATGTATCTTATCAACAGCAATACTAACAACTCTTCCAGAGGTGTTAAGATCTATAGCTGATTACAGACTAGTTATTTATGCTCTTTGTTTGATTCTACTAATGTTATTTAGACCTCAAGGCTTATTGGGAACAAAAGAACTTTCTCTAAGCTGGTTTAAGAATTTAATAAAGCATAAAAAGACTATTGACTTATCAAAGGAAGGAGGAAGAGAAGATGTTGTTGCTTAATGCCAAAGATTTAGTAATAAAATTTGGAGGACTCACAGCTGTCTCAGATTTTAATTTAACTATTAAAGAAAATGAACTTATTGGGTTAATTGGCCCTAATGGGGCTGGAAAAACAACGGTTTTTAATATGCTTACTGGTGTGTATCAACCTACTAGTGGTCATATAGAGATTTTAGAAGAAAAAGTTATTGGGTTAAAACCCTATGAATTAACGAAAAAGCATATAGCACGTACCTTCCAAAATATAAGACTGTTTAAACAAATGACTGTTTTGGATAACGTAAAAATCTCTTTTAACTACCAAGGCAAATATAATTTTGTAGAAGCTATATTAAGATTACCTAAGTATTATAAAAAAGAAAAAGAGATGGATGATAAAGCAAGAGAATTATTGAAGGTTTTTGGATTGGAAAGTAAAGAAGATGAACTGGCTATGAATCTTCCTTATGGGGAGCAAAGAAAACTTGAAATAGTAAGAGCATTAGCAGCAGAACCTAAAATACTTCTTTTAGATGAACCTGCTGCAGGAATGAATCCTCAGGAGACAGCAGAGCTTATGAATCTTATTAATTGGATAAAAGATAAATTTAAGATTTCAATATTATTAATAGAACATGATATGAAGTTGGTAATGGGTATATGTGAGAGACTTATAGTATTAGACCATGGGCAAATATTAGCAGAAGGTGTGCCACAAGAAATAAAGAAAAATCCAAAGGTAATACAGGCATATTTAGGAGAGGAGGTCGCGGTATAGCATGCTAGAGGTTAAAAATATAAATTTATTTTATGGAGGAATTCATGCACTAAAGGACATATCTTTGGAGGTAGATGAAGGAGAAATTGTAACTTTAATAGGAGCTAATGGAGCAGGTAAAACCTCAACTTTAAGAGCGATATCTGGCTTGACTTCGATAAAATCAGGAGAAATAACCTTTAAAAATAAATCACTAAATAAAGTTCCTGCATATAAAGTAGTTGCTGATGGAATGTCCCATGTGCCAGAAGGAAGGAGAGTTTTTTCTAATTTAACGGTTATGGAAAATCTTGAATTAGGAGCTTACATTAGAAATGATAAAAAGGGAATAAAAGATGATTTTGATATGGTTTTTGAAAAATTTCCAAGATTAAAGGAGAGAATGAATCAGCTGGCAGGAACCTTAAGTGGTGGAGAACAGCAAATGCTAGCAATAGGAAGGGCGCTTATGGTAAGACCTGAGCTTTTGCTAATGGATGAGCCTTCTATGGGACTTGCACCTATAGTAGTACAGGAGATATTTAATATAGTAAAAGAAATTAATAAAAGTGGAACTACCATTTTATTGGTCGAACAGAATGCTCATATGGCGCTTTCAATAGCTAATCAGGCATATGTCTTGGAAACTGGACAAATAGTTATGAAAGGTGATCCTAAAGAAATGTTAAATGACGATTCAATAAGAAGTGCTTATCTTGGAGAGTAATAAAATTAATATATTATAAAATAAAAAACAATTAAGTTATGTAGGGGGAAATGATATGAATAAGAAATTAATGGCTTTATTATTAGGTGTAGCGATGGTTACAACAGTGTTTACAGGTTGTGGTCAAAAGAAAGCAGCAGATAGTGGTGAAATTAAAATAGGTGTAGTATTGCCGCTAACAGGTGATATAGCTGCGATGGGACAATCAGCTAAAAATGCAATCAGTCTTTTAGATGAACAAGTCAACGGTAAAGGCGGAGTGTTGGGAAAAAAAGTTAAATTTATAATTGAAGATGATGAGAATAAGCCTGCAAATTCAGCAAATGTAGCTCAAAAACTTATTACAGAGGATGTTGTGGGGATTATAGGATCTTATTCAAGTAAGTGTAGCATAGCTATGGCTCCTGTGGTAAATGCTGCAAAAATTCCAATGATTACCGGAACGTCAACAAATCCTAAAGTTACTGAAGCGGGAGAATATATATTTAGATCTTGCTTTATAGATCCATTCCAAGGTACAGTTATAGCTAAATTTGCAATAGGCGATTTAAAAGCAAAAACTGCAGCTGTTCTCTTTGATAACGGCAATGATTATTCAAAAGGATTGTCTGAATTCTTTCAGGCCGAATTTAAAAAAGAAGGTGGTCAAGTTGTAGATGCTGAAACTTATGCAAATGGAGATCAAGATTTTAATGCTCAGCTTACAAAAATAAAAGCTTTAAATCCGGATATATTAGTACTGCCGGATATGTATAGTAATGTTGGACTTATTACAAAACAAGCAAGAGCAGTAGGAATAAAAGCAACTTTCCTTGGTGGAGATGGATGGGATTCGCCAGATTTATTTAAAATTGGTGGTGATTCTGTAAATGGTTCTTATTTCACTAACCATTTTTCACCAGATGATACATCACCAGAAGTTGTTGAATACAACAAAGCATACAAGGCTAAATTTAATACGACTCCAGATGCTACTTCAGGACTTGTATATGATGCAGGAAAAATACTTATAACTGCAATTGAAAAAGCAGGCAGCGCAGATCCAGAAAAAATAAAAGATACTATGAAGGGATTAACCGTACAGGTTGTATCAGGAAAAGTTTCTTTTGATGAAAAGAGAAATCCGGTAAAGAGTGCAGTTATAATAAAGGTAGAAGATGGAAAACAAAAGTTTGTTAAAAAAGTTAATCCATAAAAATATTATAATTTATAATCAGTCTGAGTGCAGTAACCTAACAGGTATACTGCACTTTTTTAGGTTGATTTTTTATAGTGCTGAAGAACAGTGATGTGTATTCACATGTAATTGTCTGATATGGATATATGTATAAAAATAATGATTATAAATAATTTTGTAACAACATTAGAAAATCGTCATATTATTTATTAAGGATAAACTCCTTAAATTTAACTCTATTGAGTTACAATGGAAGCTACCATTTGATGTATATTTTTCATATAAGGAGGAAATAAATATGGCAAGACATAGAGACTCACATCATTCAAGGAAGAGCCATTCATTTATCAATAAACACGAAAATAAAAATAATGGTGCAAGCGAAAGAGCATATTGCGAAATCGACGAGAATGATGTAGATGAATTTGAGTATTATAATGAAGACGAAAATTATAATGAAAATGAAAATTATGATGAAGATGAATATTGGGACGAAGATAAAGAAGAGAATGAATGCCATAATAAGGAAGAGCATAAGCATTCCTGTTCTTGTAATAAATGCATAACTGTTTGTGGTGAAGAAGGACCTAGAGGGCCTAAGGGAGATCCGGGCTGTCAAGGACCAAAAGGATGCAAAGGAGATCCAGGCTGTCCAGGACCACGAGGACCAAAAGGCTGTAAAGGAGACCCAGGTTGCCAAGGACCGCAAGGGCCAAAAGGTTGTAAGGGAGACCCAGGCTGTCCGGGACCAAGAGGACCAAAAGGATGCAAAGGAGATCCAGGCTGTCCAGGACCACGAGGACCAAAAGGCTGTAAAGGAGACCCAGGTTGCCAAGGACCGCAAGGGCCAAAAGGTTGTAAGGGAGATCCAGGCTGTCCAGGACCACGAGGACCAAAAGGCTGTAAGGGAGATCCAGGCTGCCCGGGACCACAAGGACCAAAAGGCTGCCCAGGACCACGAGGACCAGAAGGTTGTCAGGGAGAGCGAGGGCCGAAAGGATGCCCGGGACCAAAAGGAGATCCAGGCTGTCCAGGACCACGAGGACCAAAAGGCTGTAAGGGAGATCCAGGCTGCCCAGGACCACAAGGACCAAAAGGCTGCCCAGGACCACGAGGACCAGAAGGTTGTCAGGGAGAGCGAGGACCGAAAGGCTGCCCGGGACCAAAAGGAGATCCAGGTTGTCCAGGACCACGAGGACCAAAAGGCTGTAAAGGAGATCCAGGAGCAATAGGACCAATGGGACCACAGGGCCCAACAGGACCAACAGGAGATCCAGGAGCAATAGGACCAATAGGCCCACAGGGCCCAACAGGA
>NZ_JAEEGC010000099.1 GCF_019207025.1 Clostridium thailandense
TTCTGGTCTTGAATCCTATAAATGTTATTTATACATATATTCTCTAGTCCATGGTAATTCATTATTCACACCTTTTACAAATAAGAATTGATGAAGATCAATATTTCCACAGTTAAAAGAGGCTGCACAAGAATTTAAATATAATCTCCACATCCTTATAAAAGTCTCATCTTTTGTTTTTCTTATTTCAGGCAATGCATTTTCAAAGTTAGTTGCCCAACACTCTAGCGTTTTTCCATAATGTCTTCTAAGACTTTCTAAATCATTTAAATAAAATTTATAATTTGACATATTGTAGACCAATTCTTTAACTGATGGAATATACCCACCTGGAAAAATATACTTATCTATCCATGTATTTGTACCACCTTCATCTAAACTTGTAATACAATGAAGCATAGAAACTCCTTTTTCATTCAATAGACTATTTACAGCCTCAAAATATTCTGGGAGATGTTTTTTTCCTACATGTTCTACCATTCCAACACTAACTATTCTATCAAATTTTATGTTTTTTAACTCTCTATAATCCGCAAGTCTAACTTGCACTAAATCTTTTAAGCCTTCACTTTTTATTCTTTCATTAACCTTAGCAAATTGTTCTGAACTTAATGTTATTCCTAATGTCTTTACTCTATATTCTTTTGCTGCTGTAATAATTAATTCTCCCCAACCACAACCTATATCAAGCAAAGTTTGCCCTTTTACTAATGCAAACTTTTTTAAAATGTGTTCAACCTTATTTCTTTGGGCTGTTGTTAGTGAATCCTCAGGTGATCTAAAATATCCACAGGAATAAGTCATTGTATCATCTAACCACAATTTATAAAAATCATTTCCTATGTCATAATGATGTTCTATATTTTCCTTACTATTTTTAATATTGTTAGACATTCTTTTAATTAAATCTGCATATTTGCCGCTATTACTCAGAAAACTTTCCTTATTATTATATAAAGACTCTATGACTCCTTGAATAGTTCCTTCTATCTCTATCTTTTTTGTCATATATCCTTCTCCAAAAGCTAAAGAAGGATCTCTTATTATATCTGCTTTAGAAATATGTTCATTGAAGATTATTTTAAATTTACTTTCTCCTTCCCCATACTTTTCTACTTCTCCATCCCAAAATTCAACTTCAAAGGGATCAGAAAACAAACTCTCTAAAAGTGTTTTATAAAACATTTTATCAATACTCATAATTCTTCCCTCCAATACTTTTTATAACTAAGAATAAATCTACTTTTAATCATATTTGTCTATATTACTTCAAATTACTTATAATTTGATATAGAACACTTTCAAATATTTTAATATTTGAGCTTGGAATATTCTTAACTGCCTCACTCAATGCCAATAAGCACTCATTATGCAAACTTTCTTCAATCTCCTTTGCTTTCTTTGTTAAGCAAATTAAATTAGTTCTCTTATCATTTGGGTGCTGGACTCTTTCTACAATGCCGTTTTTAATCATGTTATTAACTATACGAGAAATACAAGGTTCATCCTTGGCGGTTAATTTTGATATTTGATTTTGTTGTAATTCTCCATTCTTGTATAAATAGTTAAGAATCATATATTGCTCTGGAGTAACTACATAACCTGCGACTTTAAATTTTGAACTAATGCGGTTTGATACAAGTCTAAAAGTCATACCTAATGCTTGACCAAAAGCTTCTATGTCTATTCCACTATCTTCTCCCAAAAAAACACCTCTTTTCCATATATGTATTTCAATATTAATATCTTACCTCTAATTACTTGTTTATGCAAGTAATTTAAAGGTAAGAGTTTATCATTGATTCTTAGAAATTGGTGAAACTCCTCTTCCTATCATCAGATGAGTAAGTGATTCGCATAAATATGCTGAGCTTTAGAATAATTAAAAGTTTTTATCGTGCTTAGGTTTGTCAACATATACCTTCGTATAAGTTAAGTGTCGGCCATTGATGCCTGTATAGATAACCAAATTTATAGTTTGATTATTTCATGATAGATGATATTATATTAAATAATAGTTATATGTATCATTTAATTATGAAAGGAGGAAGAAATTTGAATAACCAAAATATTAGAGAAGAATTACTTAGAAAGATTGAAAATTTTGATGTAGAGTTTATACATCTTCAATTTACAGATATAATGGGTATTATGAAAAATGTTTCTATTACAGTAGAGCAGCTAGATAAAGCTTTAGATAACAGGATAATGTTTGATGGGTCATCAATAGATGGATTTGTAAGAATTGAAGAATCAGATATGTATTTAGTTCCAGACTTAACGACTTTTATTGTTTTTCCATGGACGAATCTACACAAAGAGGCTAGGCTTATATGTGATATATATAATATGGATGGAACTCCCTTTGAAGGCTGTCCTAGAAATACTTTAAAAAGAGTGATAAGAGAATCAGAGAAAATGGGGTATCGATTAAAAGTTGGTCCGGAATGTGAATTTTTCTTATTTAATACAGATGAAAAAGGCAATCCTTCTCTCGAAACTCATGATGATGCAGGGTATTTTGATCTTGCACCAATAGATTTAGGTGGAAATGCAAGGAACGATATGACCATAGCTTTAAAAGAGATGGGCTTTAAAATTGAAACATCTCATCATGAGGCTGCACCAGGACAGCATGAAATAGATTTTGAATATGATGATGCTTTGATAACAGCAGATAACATTATGACTTTTAAGATGGTTGTAAGAACTATCGCACAAAGAAATGGCCTGCATGCTACATTTATGCCAAAGCCTAAGTTTGGTGTAAATGGTTCAGGTATGCATCTTAATATGTCGCTTTCAACACTAGAAAATAAGAATGTTTTTTATGATAAAAATAATTACTTGCAGCTCTCCGAAATTGCCTATTACTTTTTGGGAGGATTAATAGAACATGCTAGAGCTTACACGGCTTTAACTAATCCTACAGTAAATTCGTATAAAAGACTGGTTCCAGGATATGAGGCACCAGTATTAATAGCATGGTCAGCCAATAATAGAAGCCCGTTGATTAGAATACCCGCAGAAAGGGGCATGGGAACTAGAATTGAATTAAGAAGTCCAGACCCTTCCGCAAATCCATACTTAGCATTAGCAGCCACTTTAAAGGCAGGTTTAGATGGTATAAAAAATAAGATAAAGCCACCAGAGCAAGTTACTAGTAATGCTTATGAAATGGAGTCTGATGAAGTTAGGGAAAGAGGTATAAAGAAGTTACCGACTAATTTGTATGAAGCAATTAAGGAATTATCCAAAAATGAAGTAATAAAATCATCCCTTGGGGAGCATGTATACAAGAAGTTCACTAATGCTGCTCTATATGAATGGAATGAATACTCTAAGTATGTGTCTTTGTGGGAAATTGATAGATACTTAAAAAAGTTTTAGATTCGTCAAATTGTTTCTTGCGGAGTGATGCCTATGGATAATTATAAAATAGTAGTTGCTGATAGTGATAGCAAAAATAGAGAAATGATTAGCGAATTGCTAAAAAGAAGAGGTTATTTGGTCTATCAAGCGTCTGATAGCGGTGGAGTATTAAGAACCAGTAGAAGCATATTTCCACATTTAGTAATTATGGATTTTAACCTGCTAGGAATTAATGCTTATAAAACAGCACGAATAATAGAGGATGATAAAGTTTCTAGTGTTGTATTTATTACAAACAACCTTGACTCTGCCTTCTATGACAAATTAAAAAACATGAATATTTTTGCATATATAATTAAACCGGTAAAATCAGAACAACTATATCAGATAGTTGAATTCAGTATAAATAATATCATCAAGGTAAGTAGCCTTCAGGATAGGATTAAAGAACTTGAAGTAACATTGGAAAATAGAAAAAAATTAGATAAAGCAAAAGGAATTATTATGAAAAAAATCAATGTTTCAGAAGATGTAGCCTATAAATTCTTAAGAAAGAAAAGTATGGATATGTGTATACCGATAGATAAGGTAGCGGAGAAAATTATAAAAAAATATGGATAAAAATTGAATCTACTAAACTTTAGTTGTTGTATATGTAAAGTTGTTAAGCTAGTTATATAGATACCCAAACCAGACATTTAACTTATACGCAGGGATGTGTTTCCAAAACTGAAAGCACATATAAAAATTTTTTTATTATTCTTAGCGAAGTATTTTGGAAAATCTTAGAAACTTTTATATGTCTGAGGTACGAGTTTATAAAAGCTTCTTAGATTTCCAAAATACTGAGCTTTAGAATAATTAAAAATTTTTATCATGCTGAGGCTTGGTAACATCTACCGAAGCATAAGTTTATTTTCGGCCGTGCTTACCTATGAACTTCGGATTTCTATGCTATTTATTATACTGCAACGCATCTTTTCCTTCTGTTCCGTTACTAATACGTATAACATTAGCTACATCATAAATAAATATCTTCCCATCGCCCATTTGACCTGTGTATAATATCTTCTTTGCAGTTTCTACTACTGTCTCTACTGGAATTTCACAAACTACAATTTCCACTTTCACCTTCTGCAATAAATTAATATCTACTGCCTTTCCTCTATAAAATTCTTTATGACCCTTTTGCATTCCACAACCTAAGACATTTGATACGGTCATGCCCGCAATTCCTATTTCACTTAGTGCATCCTTTAACTCTTCAAACTTGCTCGGAGATGTAATGATATCAATTTTAGTTAGCTTTCCACTCATAAACATATCCCTCCTTTTTTAAACTATATCATGTATTACAACAAAACATTACTTTGTCTTAATTTATATCAATAGAAAATTATAAACTTAATCCACCATAAGCTTCTTCACCATGTAGTGCAACATCTAATCCGCTTTGTTCTTCTTCACTGCTTACTCTAATCTTAATAACTTTATTTACTACTTTCAATATTATGAAAGTCATTATTGCAGAATATGCAATGGTAGCTAAAATAGCAACTATTTGAACACCTAAAAGCTTTATATTACCATAGTATAATCCACTTTGTCCGGCTGCTGAATTAATAGTTGTTGAAGCAAATATTCCTGTTGCTATACCTCCCCATATTCCACCAATACCATGACAACCAAAGGCATCCAACGCATCGTCATATCCAAACTTTTGTTTAACAAATGTAACGCCACAGAAGCATATAGCTCCTCCAAATAGACCTATTACTAACGATGATAAAGGAGTAACAAAACCTGCACCTGGAGTTATAGCTACAAGGCCTGCCACTATTCCACTGGCAATACCTAAACATGTTACCTTACCTCTGTGGAAGTACTCACAAGCACTCCAGCCTATAGCTGCTGCTGCTGCTGCAGTATTAGTAGTTATAAAAGCATTAAATGCTACATCATTTATTGCTAATGCACTTCCTGCATTAAATCCAAACCATCCAAACCAAAGTAATCCTGCTCCTAAAAATGTCATTGGAATATGATGTGGAGTGATTGTCTCCAATCTTTTTCTTTTTCCAAGCATTATTGATGCAACTAATGCAGAAACCCCTGAACTAATATGGACAACATTACCACCAGCAAAATCTAGTGCTCCTAAATTTCTTATCCATCCTCCAACTCCCCAAACCCAATGTGCAATTGGATCATATACTAAAGTTGACCAAAGTAAAACAAATAGTGCGAATGCTAAAAAATTCATTCTCTCTACCACTGCTCCTGATATCAAAGCTGGTGTTATAAGTGCGAACATAAGCTGGAATATTACAAAGGCCTGCTGCGGAATTGTTGCCGCATAATCTGCGTTTGGTGCAAATCCCACACCATTTAGCCCAAACCATTGTAAGTTACCTAAAAACCCACCAATGTCTTTTCCAAAACACAAAGTATATCCTATCAATAACCATTGAATTGATATTAGTATCATACACGCATAACTCTTTGCTGTAGTGCTTAATACATTCTTTTTTCTAACCATTCCTGCATAAAATAAAGCTAATCCTGGAGTCATTAAAAATACTAGTACCGTTGAGAAAATTATAAATGTAGTATCTGCTCCGTTAATATTATTCATTTTTAGGCCCCCCTTTATTAATATAGTTGAAGTAACAACAAAAAGGCGTCTACGAATAAGAGAATTCAAATTCCCTAACTCAAGACGCCGTTGCCTTTTCAATACTATTATCTTTTATATTTATATATTATACTAGCTATATAATTAAAATTCAATAGTTTTTACGCAAAAATATAATATATTATCATTATTTTTTGTATTTTTTTAATAATTTTTCAAAAATAACTACAAAAAATTATGAAAACGTTTTTTAATCTATATTACAATCTGATTTATAATTACCTAGAAGTTTAAAGTATACACTCTCTTTCTCTATTTCTTTTAAAGCATTAATAGCATTTTCATCTTGCATATTTCCGCTAAAATCTATATAGAAAAAGTATTCCCATGACCTATCTACTACTGGTCTGGATTCTATTTTAGTCATATTTAAATTATTATTGTAAAAATGTCTTGTAATATTATAAAGTGTTCCTACCTTATGAGGCAGTGCAATGACTATGCTAATTTTGTTGCATTTCCTATCTACTTCAAGCTCGGGTGCTATTATAATAAACCTTGTAAAATTATTACTATTATAATTTATATTTTCCTCTATAATTTTAAGTCCATAAAGCTCTGCGGCTTTTTTACTTGCTACACATGCCTTTGACCTATTATTTTCTTCACTGACGTACTTAGCACTTTTAGCTGTATTTAAATAAGGAATCAGCTTCCAGTTATCATGTTTTTCAAAAAATTTATTACTTTGAAGAAACCCTTGAGCATGGGAATATACTTCTGTTATATCCGAGACCTTAGTATCTTTAGTTCCCAGCAAATTATGCTCCACTTTAAGACACTTTTCACCTACTATATAGAAATTATATTCTCTTAATAAGTCATCAACTTCGTCAATTCCTCCTGTTGATGAGTTTTCAATAGGCAAAATTCCATATTCTATATCTCCATTTTTTAATGCCTCAAACACATCTTTAAAGCTTTTATAATTTAATGCTTCAATATCTTCTCCAAAATAATTAATTAAAGCTTCATGGCTAAAAGATGCTGGAACTCCTTGAAATCCTACTATTGGATTTTTTTTATTTTCTCTTTTAAAGCTTTTCTTACATCTTTCAATATTTAAATCATCTTGCTTTAGAATTTTACTTTGTAAATTTCTACTTATATACATAATGTATTTTAAGAATTCTTCTGTTTCTTTTTTTATTGATTTATTCCTTAAATTATTTAGTTGTGTTTCTATAACCTCGCTCTCTCTCTTAGAATTTAAAATTTCCATAGAATTTTTTTTCTTATATTCTGCTACGCTTTGAACTATATCCATTCTTTCTTCAAAAAGCCTAACTATTTCTTCGTCTATGATATCAATTTTTTTCCTTAAACTATTTAATTCTTCCAAAATAGCACCTCCACCCTCAACTTTCAACTACACATTAAATCTAACTGTAATTCGTAATGTAAAAATAATACGACGTATTATTTTTATTTTACGAATTGAAGTAAGTCTACTATTGCTATTGCTGCCACTGCCTCTACCACTGACACTGCTCTTGGCACAATACATGGATCATGCCTTCCTTTTATATTTAAAACAGCATTTTCCATCTTTTCTATATTAACTGTATTTTGAGATTTTGATATAGAAGGAGTTGGCTTAATAGCTGCTCTAAATATTAACGGCATTCCATTAGTAATTCCACCTACAACTCCCCCATTATTATTACTCTTAGCTTTTATTTCTTTATTTTTATCTATGAAATATTCATCATTTGCTTCCGAACCCTTCATGCCAGCAATATCAAAACCGGCCCCAAACTCAACTCCCTTTACTGCTGGAATTGAAAATAACAATCCAGAAATAGTACTTTCTATAGAATTAAAAAATGGATTTCCTATGCCAGGTGGAAGATTTAGTACTGCTGTTTCAATAGTTCCTCCTACAGAATCGCCCTCTTCTTTAGCCTTCAGAATACTATCTACCATGCTTTCTTTACTTTTATTTTCTAATACCGGAAACTCATCCTTAGATAATTCAATTAATTTTTCTACCTTTAGATCTTCTAACCCAAATTTACGTTCACTAACTGAAGCTATACTTTTTATATGACTTCCTATTATTATATTTTTTTCTTCTAATATATATCTACAAATAGCTCCTGCAAAAACTATAGGGGCTGTGAGTCTTCCTGAGAAATGTCCTCCACCTCTGTAATCATTAAAGCCATCATATCTTACATGCCCGGTATAGTCTGCATGACCTGGTCTCATTAAATCTTTTGTACTTTCATAATCCTTTGATATAGTATTTTGATTATAAATTACTGCACAAAGTGGAGTACCTGTAGTTTTTCCATTAAAGAATCCGCTTAATATTTCAAAGTTATCTCCTTCTTTTCTCGGAGTTGAAAGCAAACTAGATCCTGGCGCTCTTCTTTGCATTTGATTTTTTATATAATCCACATCTAATTCTATACCAGGTTTAAGTCCATCTATTGTAATACCGATGGCCTTACCATGGGACTCTCCAAATATGGAAAGCTTAATATTATTCCCCCACACTCCACTCATCTATATTACCTCCTAGTTTTCTAAAATGCTGCCAAAATTCTGGGTAAGATTTTTTAACACAACTTGAATCTTTTATTATAAGTGGTTCAGTACATTTTGAGGAGATAGCAGCTAAAGCCATTGCTATACGATGATCATTCCAGCTATACACGGAGCCGCCTCTTAGCTTAGCTTTTCCTCTTATTATTAAACCATCTTCCTTTTCCTCTACATCTGCTCCTATTTTATTTAACTCACAGCTTATTGCTGCTAATCTATCGCTTTCTTTTATTCTAAGTCTTGCTGCATTGACAATTTTTGTAGTTCCTTCACTTACTGAAGCCAAAGCTGCAAGTACTGGAACTAAATCTGGACACTGCGAAGCATCTATTACTGTTCCATGAGTTTTAGATGGCACAGCCTTTATAGATTCCTCTTCGTCAATAATCTGCGCCCCCATGCTTTTAAGAATTTCTAGTACAACCTTATCTCCTTGAAGTGATTTTGCATTAAGTCCTATACATTCTGTACCTTCACCTAAAATTCCTAAAGTAAGTAAAAATGCTGCTTGAGAAAAATCTCCTTCTACTTTATAGTTACAAGATTTGTATTTTTGATTCCCCTTTATTATAAATTCTTTATAATTATTGTTTTCTATTTTTATTGAAAATTTATTCAAGGCATCAAGCGTCATATCAACATATGGCCTTGATTCTAATTCAGTAGTAATTATTATTTTTGAATTTCCATCTAAAAGAGGAAGTGCAAATAACAATCCGCTTATGAATTGTGAGCTTATATTTCCCTCAATTCTGTATTCACCTGGTTTTAGTTGTCCATTTATTGTTAAAGGAAGCCTTCCGGCTTTATTTTTGTATTCAATCTTCTGCTTGTTAAAAATATCATAGTAAGGTTTAAGTGGTCTTTCTACAAGCTTTCCTTCCCCTTCAAATGTAACTTCATTTTCCACAGTTGCTGCTAATGGTATTAAAAATCTTAAAGTAGAACCAGACTGAGCACAATGTATATTAGAATTTTTAATTCTAAGCTTATCTTCACCTTTTACAATTAATCCATCTTTAAGTTTTACTATATCTATTCCTAAGTTCTTCATAGCTTCACAGGTAGCCTCTATATCTTCTGAAAAGTTGACATTCTCTATTTCACTAATTCCGTGGGATAAACCAGCACAAATTACCGCTCTATGACAATCACTTTTAGATGATGGAACTGTTATTTTTCCACCCAGTTTAACTGGATTAATGATTTGATATTGTACTTTTTTCATTTAATAGCCTCCTATATCTTAATATTTTTTATAATTTAGCACTTTGCTTTCTTTAATAATAGGATACTAAATTATGTATTTTTCAATATCATCTATGTCCGTATTAATTATTCTGCTTTCCCCAACCTTAGTTAACATTATTAAATTGATAGAGCCTTCCTCTGCCTTTTTATCGCGGCGTATTATTTTACATAATTCATTATAATCTATATTTGGCATTTCCAGTGGTAATTTATATTTTTGTAGAACTTGTTTAATATAATCAAAGGTACCTTTTTCCGTAATACCCATATTTTCACTTCTTTTTGTTATATGTGCCATACCAATTGCTACTGCCTCTCCATGAGTATAAGCTTCATAATTAAAATATTTTTCTACACAGTGCCCTAGCGTATGACCAAAATTTAATATCATCCTTTCACCTATATCTTTTTCATCATTTTCAACTACACTTTTCTTTATAGAACAGCATTTATATATTATTTCTTCTATGTTATCCAAAACCTCTTCTTTATTAGAATAATTAGAAATTGAATCTACAATAGTTTTATCCCTTATTAAACCATACTTTATAACTTCTGCCATTCCATCATTAAAAAATTTTTCCTCTAAAGTATTAAGCACTTTAGTATCTATAAAAACTGCCTGGGGATGATAAAAACTTCCTACCAAATTCTTACCATACGGTAAGTCTACAGCTACTTTTCCACCTATACTGCTGTCTACCTGAGCCAGAAGAGATGTTGGAATTTGAATATATTTTATTCCTCTTAGATAAGTAGCTGCTGCAAAACCAGTTAAATCTCCAACAACTCCTCCGCCTAAAGATATTATTAAATCTCCTCTTTTCAGTTCATATTCACAGAACTTTTTATATACTTCTTCTAATGTATTAAGCGTTTTGCTCTGCTCTCCTGGTTTTATTGATATATATTCAACTTCAAATTTATTATCTCTAAGAGATTTTAAAACTTTCTCTAAATAAAACTTCTCTACATTTTTATCTGTAACTAAAACTATCTTTTTACCTTTATAGATTCGGTATACATTTTCTCCTATAGAATCTAACAAACCTTTTTCTATGTGTATTGTATATTTTGTATGCTTAAGATTAATGTTTATAGTACTCACTTTATCACTTCCATAATTTTATTATCTTTTACACTAGTTCTTTTCGTTTTAATGATACTTTTCTAAATATATTATCTAATTTGTTTAAATCTTTATACTTTATCGCATCTTTCAATTTGTTTATACTCTCTTCAAATCTCTCTATTTCAGATATTAATTTTTCAGAATTCATCGTAAACAGTTCTGACCACAGCATAGAATTTATAACAGCAACTCTAGTGGCATCTCTAAAGCTTCCACCAGTATACAAACCAATATCATTTTCCTCAACACAAGCATCAACAAGTGAAACTGCTATAACATGTGGCAACTGACTGGTAAAGGATATTATTCTATCATGTTCTTCTGGATTTATATAAATTACATTCTTAAACCCTATGTCCTTAGCCATCTTTTCTATAAAATTAAGATTATGCTTACTGTTTCTCACAGTTGGAGTTATGATGTAATTAGCACCTTTGAAAATATCCTTGGATGCAAACTTAATACCGCCTGCTTCTTTTCCTGCCATTGGATGCCCACCAACAAACTCCATATTATCAGGTAAAATAGAATTTATTTCACTCACTACGCTTTCTTTTATTCCTGATGTATCTGTTATTACAACGCCTTCTTTGAAATTATCTAAGTTATCCTCTATAAATTTTACTGTATCCTGAGGGTAAAGAGCTACAATAATTAAATCTACTTCCTTTAAAAAAGCATTTCCCTTTTTAGAAGTCTTATCTACAATGCCCATATCTAAGGCTCTTTTTAGAGTTTCTTCATTTTTATCTATTCCATATATACATCTAGGACCTAGGTCTCTAAGTGCCATAGCATAAGATGCACCTATAAGACCTAAACCTACAACTGCTATATTAATTTTAAAACCAGATTCATCCATGATATCCTCCCCTTTTACTAAAATAATTTCTATAACTTACTTACTAAGATTTAAATATTTATTGTCTCATAAATATTTCTACTTCCTATTTGTGCTAATGTGTTTATATCCTCCATAAGTCTATCGAATTTCTCTGGCTTTATAGATTGCTGTCCATCACATCTAGCATTAGCAGGGTCATTGTGAACTTCAATTATAAGACCATCCGCGCCTACTGCAACCGCTGCTTTAGCTAAAGGTTCTACCATCCACCATAAACCAGCAGCATGACTTGGATCTACTATTACTGGAAGGTGACTTAATTTCTTTATAGCTGGTATAGCACTTAAATCTAAAGTATTTCTTGTATAAGTTTCAAAAGTCCTTATACCTCTTTCACAGAGTATTACATTTTCATTTCCTTCGGACATTATATATTCTGCAGACATTAAAAGTTCCTCTATAGTCGCCGAAAGTCCTCTCTTTAAAAGTATGGGTTTTCTAGTTTTTCCAAGTTCCTTTAGAAGCTCAAAGTTTTGCATATTTCTTGCTCCTACTTGTATTACATCTACATCCTCTACAAATCTGTCTATCATGTCTGCAGTCATTATTTCAGTTACTATTGGAAGTCCTGTTTCTTGTCTAGCAATTTTTAAAAGTTCTAATCCATGAGTTTTAAGCCCTTGGAAGCTGTAAGGTGATGTTCTTGGCTTGAAAGCTCCTCCACGTAAAAATCCAGCTCCACTTTTCTTAACCAATTTTGCAATTTCTACTATCTGCTCTTCACTTTCTACTGAACAAGGACCTGCTATAACTGTAAGATCTCTTCCTCCGATTATTTGATCCTCAACTTCTATCACTGTATTATCAGGGTGAAATAATCTATTTGCTAACTTATAAGGCTGTTGAACCTTATGAACTCTTTCTACATACTCATTAGCTTCTATCTTGCTTTCATCAATTTTTGTAGTATCTCCAATTAGTCCTAGTACACAGAAGTTTTCTCCATCCCATTCATTCACTTCAACATTTTCCTCCTGCAATCTTTGCTTTAATATTACTACCTCTTCTTTTGGTGTGTGTGGTTTCATAATTATTACCATAACAAATACCTCCTAAATTTTTTATTTTAATGAAACTCCTTCTCCTATTGTCGAATGAGTAAGCGACCATATCAAAATCACAGATTTTGTATGTCTGCTTAAATGTATAAAAAAAAATAAGGCCCTAATGAGCCTTATGTATAAACTAAACCAAATATATTTAAATTAAGCGCACAACAACGCATTCTTAAAATTATACCTGAATTTATTTAACTCATCAGAAATGGACACGAATATTTTATTGTACCAAAAATAACCAGCGCAATAATAATAAAAGCTCCAGCTAAAAAAGTAAAAATAAAATTTTTCGCTTATTCCCTTTCTAATGATATTTTCCATAACCTTATCCTCCAATAAACTTTTAAATAATTTTTAATTCACGATTTAATTTTTCGCTTAAACTCATTATAACAACTTTATTTTTAATGTCAATCAATAGTATTATGCATAATTTCATGCAAATTTCCCTATATCACAAGCATGAGGGGATTTTTCACAAAATAATGAATAAAAAATATTTTTTGTTCATTATTTTGCAAAAATTCTTTTATTTTTATACATGTAAAAATTTGAAATTGTATTTTTCAAACCAAAATAATTAGAAATTTACTTACCCTCTTTCTAATGCAGTAAGTCCTGTTCTAACTATTTCTTTTATTCCATGAGGTTTCATCAAATCAATAAAAGCAGTTACCTTCTCCTCATCTCCAGTAATTTCAATAGTCATACTTTTAACATCCATGTCTACAATATTGCCCCTAAATATATTAACAGTTTCAGTAATTATTGACTGATTACCTTGGTTCATAGCAACTTTTATAAGTGCTAATTCCCTATAAACAGCTGCCATAGAATCTAAACTTGTTATTTTTATAACATCTATTAATTTATTCAATTGCTTGTTTATTTGCTCTAAAATTTGCTCACAGCCTGAAACTACTATAGTCATACGTGACACATTAGGATCTTCTGTAATTCCTACTGTTAAACTATGAATATTATATCCTCTTCTGCTAAACAATCCTGATATCTTGCTTAATACACCTGAATGATTTTCCACCAATACGGATAAAACATACTTATTCATGTATCTCCCCTCCTATCTCCAAATTTTGCGATGCAACATTTTTCTAGAGGACAATTGTCCTCTAGAAAGTGCTTTCATTACAATCAACTATACATTCTATCATAAATGGTCCATCACAGCTTGCAGCCTCCATAAAGACATCCTTAAACTCTCCATTTTTAATAACTTTCCTGCCTTTTATCCCATAAGCCTCTGCTATTTTAACAAAATCCGGTTTACACTTAAAATTCACACCGCTAAAACGATTATTACCATAAGTATTTTTCTGAATTTCTCTAACCATACCAAGTACCGAGTTATTAAATAAAAGTATTATTATATTTAAATTATTATCAGCTATTGTACCAAGTTCAGCCATACTCATTTGAAAACCACCATCACCCATAACTGCTATAACTCTTTTATCTGGATTGGCTAATTTAGCACCAACAGCAGCTGGAAGTGAGTACCCCATCGTTCCAAGCCCTCCTGATGTAAAGAATTTTCTATTTCCAGTTATTTCAAAATTTCTTGCACACCATATTTGATTTTGTCCTACATCTGCAGTTATTATTGCATTTTCCTCTGCGATTTGAGACAATATATTCAATATGTATTTAGGATTTACCTTTGTATTTAACTTGATCTGATTTTGGCTTTCTTTTTTCCATATTTTAATTTGTTTAATCCATTCTTTTCTTTCTACATCATCAATTTCTTTTATTAATTCTTCTAAAACTTTTTTAGAATCCCCTACTACTGGTATATTAGGTCCTAAAATTTTTCCTATTTCTGCAGGATCAATATCTACATGAATAACACATGCATCTTTTGAAAAGCTTGAGCCTGATATAGCCCTATCTGCCGCTCTAGTTCCTATCATTACTAAAGTGTCTGCTTCACATATAGCTTTATTGGCATAAGAAAATCCATGGGAACCTATTAACCCCACATAGTACTCATTATCTTCATTAATACTTCCTTTTCCCATAAGTGTGTGAACAACAGGTATTTTTGCTTTTTGAAGAAACTTTTCTAATTCTTCTTTTGCATCACCAGAGACAATACCTCCACCTACACATATAAGAGGTTTTTTGCTATCCATAATTTTTTCTGCTGCTCTCTTTATTTGACCCTTATGCCCTTCAAATTTAGGTTTATAGCCGCGTATATTTACTTCTTTTGGATATACAAATTCTATATCCTCGTGTTGAATATCAACTGGTATATCAATTAATACTGGTCCAGGCCTTCCTGTACGTGCTATATAGAAGGCCTCTTTTATAATTCTTGGAAGTTCTTCTGCACATTTAACTAAATAATTGTGCTTTGTAAAGGAATCTGTTGCTCCTGTAACATCTGCTTCCTGAAAAACATCTTTACCAATAAGCTTAGATTTAACTTGACCTGTAATTATAACTAATGGAATTGAATCCATATATGCAGTAGCTATTGCGGTAATCAGATTTGTTGCTCCAGGGCCGGATGTAGCTATACACACTCCTACCGTTTTTTTAGATCTTCCAAATCCACTTGCACTATGACCAGCTGCTTGCTCCTGCCTAACCAATATGTGTTTAATATCTGAATTTCTTAAAGCTTCATATATTGGAACCACTGTGGCTCCCGGATATCCGAATACTGTATCTACATTCTCTTCATGTAAACACTGTATAATTGCTTCAGCAACTTTCATACTGCTTCCTCCCATAAAATAATTTTGATCTTATATTTCTGCTGCTATAAGAGCTCCCATTTCTTCTGTTCCTACTATTTCCATGCCATTTTCCATAATATCACCAGTTCTATATCCTTTATCCATAACTTTTGATACAGCATTTTCTATATCCTTTGCAGCATCTTCCATATCAAAACTATAACGCAGCATCATTGCTGTACTCATAATTGTGCCTATAGGATTGGCTTTATCCTGCCCTGCGATATCTGGTGCAGATCCGTGAATTGGTTCGTAGAGTCCTATATTGCCCTCTCCTACACTTGCTGAAGGAAGCATTCCTAGTGACCCCGTTAACATAGAAGCTTCATCACTTAAAATGTCTCCAAACATATTTTCTGTAAGTATTACATCAAATTGTTTAGGATTTCTAATTAGCTGCATAGCTGCATTATCAACATACATATAGTTTACTTCTACATCTTTATAATCTTCACTCATGTTTGTAACTATTTCTCTCCAAAGTCTTGAAGTTTCTAACACATTAGCTTTATCTACTAAGGTTATTTTCTTGCCCCTTTTTCTAGCAACCTCAAAGGACTTTTTAGCAATTCTTTTTATATCGTTAGTACAATAATCAATTGTATCATAAGCTCTTTGTCCGTCTTCAATATTTATTCTTTTCTTTTCTCCAAAATAAGCTCCGCCTATTAATTCTCTAACTATCATAATATCTAATCCATCACCTAATACTTCATCCTTTAAAGTCGAAGCAGACTTTAGCTGTGGAAATAAAATAGCTGGTCTTAAATTTGCAAATACACCTAACTCTTTTCTTAAAGCTAGAAGTCCTTTTTCAGGTCTTAAATGTCCTGGCTGATTATCCCATTTAGGACCACCTACAGCTCCTAGGATAACTGCATCACTGCTTTTACATTTATGTATTGTTTCTTCTGGTATTGGATTTCCTGTTGCATCTATTGCTGCACCACCAAGTAGTGCTTCCTCAAATTCAAAATTACATTTATACTTATCCGCAATTCTGTCAAGTACCTTTACAGCCTGTTTTACTACTTCTCTTCCTATTCCATCTCCTGGTATAATTGTTATTTTCATGTTACTTTCACCTCTATTTAGTTAATTATTAATCTGTGCTTTTATATAATTTATAAGTCCTTCTGCAGCTATGATTTTTTCCATAAACTCTGGGAACGCAGCTGCAGTATATGTTTTTCCCTTAGTAATATTAGTAATAAGTCCGGACTTAAAGTCTATACTTACTTCATTGCCCTCTTCAATATCTTTAGCTGCTTCTGGGCATTCTATTATAGCAAGACCTATATTTATGGAATTTCTATAAAATATTCTTGCAAAAGTTTCTGCTATAACACACTCCACTCCGGCAGCTTTTATGGCAATTGGTGCATGCTCTCTTGAAGAACCACATCCAAAATTTTTACCTGCTATTATAATATTGGCATTCTCTACTTTAGATGGAAAATCCTTATCTAAATCTTCCATACAGTGAACTGCTAGTTCCTTAGGATCACTGGTGCTTAAATGTCTAGCTGGAATTATAACGTCAGTATCTACATTGTCCCCATATTTTATTACTTTTCCTTTTACCATTTTGCTACCTCCTCTGGTGATGAAATTCTTCCTGTAATTGCTGAAGCTGCTGCTACTGCAGGACTTGCTAGATATACTTCACTCTCTGGGTGACCCATTCTTCCAACAAAATTTCTATTTGTAGTTGCTATACATCTTTCTCCTTTTGCAAGTATTCCCATATGTCCTCCAAGACAAGGTCCACAAGTTGGTGTACTTACTACTGCTCCTGCTTCTATGAAGGTTTCAATAAGCCCCTCTTTTATAGCCTGAAGGTATATTTTTTGAGTTGCAGGGAATATAATAGTTCTTACCTTCGAATTTACTTTGTTACCTTTTAAAACTTTTGCAGCTGCTCTTAAGTCTTCTATTCTTCCATTTGTACAAGATCCTATAACTACTTGATCTATAGCTACTTCTCCTACATTATCAATTGTTCTTGTGTTTTCAGGAAGGTGAGGAAAGGCTACTGTTGGCCTGATAGTTGACAAATCTATTTCTATAGTTCTTGTATATTCAGCATCCTCATCTGCTTTATAAATAATATAATCTCTGTCCGAATGTTCCTTTACATATTTTATCGTCTTCTCATCCACTTCAAAAATTCCATTTTTAGCCCCAGCTTCAATAGCCATATTTGTCATAGCAAAACGGTCATCCATAGATAGGCTTTTAATTCCTTCTCCTGTATATTCCATTGATTGATAGAGAGCACCATCTACGCCAATCATACCAATGATGTGTAAAATTACATCTTTTCCACTAACCCAAGGCGCAAGTTCTCCTTTAAGTACAAACTTTATAGCTTCTGGAACCTTAAACCAAGCTTCACCAGTAGCCATACCGGCACCCATATCAGTACTTCCAACCCCAGTAGAGAAAGCTCCCAAAGCTCCATAGGTACAAGTATGTGAATCTGCTCCAATTATTACATCTCCACAAACCGCCAAGCCTTTTTCTGGAATTAATGCATGTTCTATACCCATTTGTCCAATTTCAAAGTAATTTTTAATTCCTTTATCATAAGCAAATTCTCTTACACATTTGCATTGCTCTGCAGATTTTATATCTTTATTTGGAGTAAAATGATCAGGCACTATAGCTATTTTTTCTTTATGGAAAACCTCAGTAACACCAATTTTATTAAACTCTTTGATAGCTACTGGAGTTGTTATATCATTACCAAGTACTAAATCTAATTTAACTTTAATTAACTGACCAGCTTCTATTTTATCCAAGCCAGCGTGTGCAGCTAAAATCTTTTGTGTCATTGTCATTCCCATGTTCGTTCCTCCAATCTAGTTTTAAAAAATATATTTAATTGTATTTATTAACGTATTTATAGTCGTAAGTACCCCATATAATAACTACTTTGTAGTATATTAACAAAGTAAGTATTTTTCATTCCTAAATTCGTACTAATGTTTCATTATTATGAGTTGCAGAACTCTCTGATTGATATAAGTAATAATGCATTTTATTAATTGCATTTATAAATGCCTTAGCACTCGCTTCTACTACATCTGTACTTACACCCTTTGCTGAAAATATTTTGCTGTCCTTTTCAATTTTTACAGTAACTTCTCCTAGTGCATCTTTTCCACTGCCTATAGCTTTTAAGAAATAATCCTTCAACGTAACATCTATTCCTACTGCTTTTTCTATTGCTTTAAAGGTTGCGTCTACCGGGCCATCTCCACAGGAAGCTTCATCAACAGAGTTATCATTGTAACGTATTTTTACAGCAGCAGTGGCAACCATATTATTTCCACTGGAAACTTGAAAATGTTCAATTTTATAGTTTTCAGGGACTTGAAATACTTCTTGTTTTACTAATGCCTCAATATCTTCATCAGATATGGACTTTTTCTTATCTGCTAAATCTTTAAACTTAACAAAAGCTTCATTTACTTTATCAGAATTTAAATTGGCATAACCTAATTCTTTTAGTCGCTGTTCAAAAGCATGTCTTCCTGAGTGCTTTCCAAGTACTATTAAGTTTTTCTTTAATCCAACAGATTCTGGAGTCATAATTTCATAGGTTTCTCTACAGTTTAAAACTCCATGTTGATGAATACCTGATTCATGTGCAAAAGCATTGGAACCTACAATTGCTTTGTTATTTTGAATTTGTACTCCAGTTAAGTGACTTACCAAACTACTAGTTCTTGTTATCTGTTCTGTAACAATATCTGTGTGGCAATTAAAGTGATTAGATCTAGTCTTAATAGCCATTACTACTTCTTCTAGTGCAGCATTTCCGGCTCTTTCACCAAGTCCATTAATTGCACATTCTATTTGCTGAGCACCATTTTCTATAGCTGCTAAAGAATTTGCTACTGCTAACCCTAAATCATTATGACAGTGAACACTTATGATAGCCTTATCAATATTTGGAACATTGTCTTTAATACCTTTAATAAAAGCTCCATATTCTCCTGGAGTTGTATATCCAACAGTATCTGGAATATTTAATACATCTGCACCTGCATCAATTACTGCCTCTAGCACCTTATATAAAAATTCTGGGCGAGTTCTTGTTCCATCTTCTGGAGAAAACTCAACGTTTGGACAAAGGCTTTTAGCATAACCTACCATGCTGCGCGCTCTTTCTAAAACTTCTTCTGGTGTCATCTTTAACTTATGCTCCATATGGATGTCTGAGGTTGCAATAAACGTATGAATTCTAGGATTTTCTGCATACTTTAAAGCTTCCCAAGCAGTATCTATATCTTTCTTTGCAGCTCTAGCAAGTCCTGTAATAACAGGTCCTCTTATATTTTGTGCAATAGCTTTAACTGCTTCAAAGTCTCCCTTAGAGGCAATTGGAAATCCTGCTTCAATTATATCTACTCCAAGTGCTTGAAGTTGTCTTGCGATTTCTAACTTTTCATGTATATTTAAACTCACTCCCGGAGTTTGTTCTCCATCTCTTAATGTAGTATCAAATATATATATCTTATTTCCCATCTCTTCCACCTCTTCAATGCTATATTTTGCAGCATTAAGAGATGTTGAAAAATTTATCATCTCTTAATGCTTTATCATTATTCCTTATTTTTTACCCAAGGCATCATTTTTCTAAGTTCTTTACCAACAACTTCTATTTGACCTTCTCTTTCTTTTCTTCTAACCGCATTGAAGTATGGGCGGTTTACTTGATTTTCAACAAGCCAGTTTCTAGCAAAAGTTCCATCTTGTATTTCTTTTAATACATCCTTCATTCCCCTGCGGCTTTCCTCTGTTATGATCCTTTTGCCAGTACAATAATCACCATATTCTGCAGTATCACTTATCGAATATCTCATATAGCTAAGTCCACCTTCATTTATAAGGTCAACTATTAATTTCATTTCGTGTAAACACTCAAAATATGCACTTTCTGGTTGATATCCTGCTTCTACCAAAGTCTGGAATCCTGCTTTTATAAGCTCAGTAACTCCTCCACATAATACTGCTTGTTCACCGAAAAGATCTGTTTCTGTTTCTTCTTTAAACGTAGTTTCAAGCACTCCAGCTCTAGAACCACCAATACCTTTAGCATAAGCTAATGAAAAATCTTTAGCTCTGCCAGTAGCATCCTGATGAACTGCTATTAAACATGGAACTCCTTTTCCTTCAACATACTGACTTCTTACAGTATGACCTGGTCCCTTTGGAGCCACCATAAATACATCTACATATGCAGGAGGAACAATTTGACCATAATGAATATTAAATCCATGAGCAAATATCAACGCCTTTCCTTCTGTCAAGTTTGGTTCAATGTTTTCTTTATAGATCTTAGGTTGTTTTTCGTCTGGTACAAGCATCATTATAAAATCTGCTTCTTTTGCAGCATCATAAGCTTCTACTACTTTCAGTCCCGCTTCTTCAGCAATTGCCCAAGACTTACTTCCTTTATAAAGTCCTACTACAACTTCTACTCCACTTTCCTTTAAATTTAATGCATGTGCGTGTCCCTGACTTCCATAACCTATGATTGCTACCTTTTTTCCCTCTAATAAACTTAAATTTGCATCCTCATCGTAATACATTTTTGCCATTTTACTTCCTCCTACAATCCTATATTCCTTAGTTTTTTATATTTTTTCAATTAATTTGCCCCAATTAAAACATCATGAATGCTGTGCAATGATCGCAATCATTAGCATTACCTTTTTTTGACTCTCTTAAATATTCATAATATTGGTTTCCTGCTTCATAGATTGGTGAAACCCTTTCTGCTCTCTCCTTTGAATTATTACGTGATTCAATAAACTTTTTAACTTCCTCAGCAGATTTTTTATTTGTAAACATTGACATAATTTTTCCTCCTCTTTATTACATATTTTTAATTTTTTTACATTGTAAATGTGCAAGAATAAATATATAAAGTTTTCATTGGCCAATGAAAAACTATTTAACTTTAATTTTAGGGTAAACAAAAAGACAGATTAATCCCATTTAATGGGGCGAAAATCTGTCCGCGGTACCACCCAAGTTTTTAACTTCATTCAAATAACGGCTTGCACCGGCTCGGCTTACTATTTTCAGCCTACAGCTACAGGGGGAGTTTCAATATGTGTACTATGGGTTTCCACCAAGTCCCACTCTCTTTAAGATACTTAACATATTTACTAAGTCCTGTCATTGCTTTTGTCATATTTACTTTTATAGATTAATATATTATTGAGTTTCAATTTATATTACTAAAATTTAAATTTTTTTTATTTTAATAACATTATTTGCATTTAGATATATAAAAAACAGACCTCCTCCATGATTATCATGGGGCGAAAGGTCTGTCGCGGTACCACCCAAATTTATAACTTCATTAAGATAACGGCTTACACCGGCTCAGCTTACTATTATTTCAGCCTGCAGCTACAGGGTGAGTTTCAATATGTGTATTATGGGTTTCCACCAAGTCCCACTCTCTTTGAAATACTTAACATATTTACTAGGTCCTGTCATTGCTTTTGATATATTGTTTACTACTTTACCATATTTCTATCAGCTTGTCAATATGTTTTTTTATTTTTTTAAATTTTTATTTGCTTTTTCTGAATTTTCGTTTTTATCATAATAACATCGTAATTTTCACATGTCAACATCAATTTTATTATTCGAATTATTCTGAATAGTAATTTATTTAAATTTATTGTTTCGTTCTTCAAATTAATGCGATTTATATTTGTCTTAAGATATATCCTTTTCATCATGTTATATTAATATGTTTCATTAATGATACAAATCATATTGTTTATTTTTTATGAATGACTATACCAAACCATTAACCTATACGCAGGATTACATTTACGTTCCGCAAAACACATTTAAATACTTTTAATACAAGTCTTGGTTCATACATTAATTATTCCAAACATAAATTTACCGTTAAATGATTTTTTTATTTCTTTCATTTAATTACATGATTGATTTACTGAATTTATTAGCATTTTATCCTTTTTATAACCTCTTGTTGATATCGTTTTCTTAACTTCTTAAATTATATAAATATTATAGTAGCCATTAAAATTTTTAATAATAAAATTACTATATTTTATTATTAGTGTCTGTCGCACTTAGGTAAGTACGGCAGAAAATAGACTTATTCTGCTTTGATTATCTTAAGTGCCACAGCCCCTTCTCATCTTGAATTAATATTTTTAATTCCCTAAATATTCCATTAAAACCTACCATATTTATTTTATATTTTGCCTAATAATTCCTCATGTGGTAAAATGAATACGCAGCACTTTTTATGAGGAGGGAAAAAATTGAAAAAAAATATTAAACAAACCTTTCAAATATTTACTTTAATTTTTATTGTTATTGGATTCTATTCCTTTGTAAATATATCAAATGTCCGGTGCACTTATACTAATAAGGTGTATGCCAGTGATATATACAATACTTCAAATACAGTTCAAGTAGAAAATCAAATAATCGTATATACTTGTCCATCTAATTCTAAAACTGTTGTAGGATTTGTAAAAAATCAACAAATTAAAATCTTAAGCCAAGAGAATTCTTATTATTATATTGAATATACCTTTCTTGGAATTTTAAAAAGAGGATATGTTGAGCAGAATAGTTTACCTTGTAATTTACAAATACCAATAGCTGATTACAGCAGAACAAAACAAGTTCTTTACTTAAATAAATCTACAAGTGTCTATGATGGACCTTCTGATGCCTATACTAGATTAGATAAAATAAATGGCCAAAAGGTATTTTTATTGAATGAAGAAAATAATTGGTGCTTTATAGAATATACTTTTTCAGGCAAAATCAAAAGAGGATATATCAATTCCAATAGTATTATAATGAATTCTTCTACTAATTCTTTACCTGCTCCTGTAGATTTAAGCTCTTTAGATCCAAAGATAAAAACCCTATTTAGTACTGCACGATCCGAAATCGGTTTTATTGGATCTGGTAAAAATGGTAATATTACAAAATATGGATTATGGTATGGAGTGGATGATATTCCTTGGAGTACAACTTTTCTTAGTTGGGTTGCTGATCGTTCTAACCTTCAAGATGTAATTCCAAAAGCTGAATCTTATTCAGATAGTTTAAACTGGTTCAAAAGCAGACATTTATGGGAAAACACTCCAAAAGTCGGAGCAATAGTCTTTTTTAAAGATAAAGATGTTGATTATGCAGGAATTGTTGAAGCAATAAATAATGATGACACAATAACTATCCTGATTGGTGGATATCCAGTTTCTAATTCAAAACAGGTTACGAGAATAACTATAAAGAGCAAGAATAATCTAATAGCGGGTTATGGATATCCTCAATATTCATTGTCTGGTCTTGGTTATTCCCAACAAAATGGACAAGCTACTATATACAGTGGCCCTTCGGATCAATATTCTCAGACAGGTACTATTGATAATGAAATGGTAAAATTACTAAACAAGGAAGGTGACTTCTTCTTTATTGAATATAATAATTCTGGAGTAAAAAGCAGAGGCTATATTAGCTCAAGCTATGTGCCTACAGATTCAAAAATTGCAACTGTTGATTATACCAATAATAAAAAGTCAGCTCAAGTTACTGCACTCACTACTGTATATGAGGGACCTTCAAAAGACTATGCTACAAATGGTTTTATAGAAAATCAACAAGTAACTATTTTGAATAAAGAAGATAACTGGTATTTAATTGAATATACCACTGCAAATGTCAAAAAAAGAGGCTATGCTGCAGTTGATAATATAAAGATACTAGTTATATCTAGTACCAATACTACAAAAAAATTAAACGCTCCTAGAAGTAATTCTGGTGGAACTACTGATATAGGAAATTACGTATATAAATTTACAGATGCTATAATAACATCATACGATCACAGTGGATGCGGTGCGGCTGGTGAAAACTATTACTGTGATGGAAGTGGAAAAATAGTTGCCGCACATAACATGAGAGCAGGAACAGTTATATATATTCCAGATTTAAAATATATAAATTCAACAGGTATTTTTACGGTTGGAGATACTGGTGGGCCATTTTTCGACTTTGATATAAACACTAATCAAGATGTAGATAAAGGACCACACGATGTTTATGTATTAAGCTGGGGCGACGGGCCAATGATGCAGTCCTTCGATGCCGCAAAGCAAGAACAAATAAGGTATGGTCAATGGAATAGATTTAAAAGTATGTATGAAAACTATAAATTTCAAACCGAGAATTTTACTCAGCCTTAATTTTGCTAAACGGGGCTGTTGCACTTAGACATCCACGGCGAGAACGTGCATAGGTTTGTG